>JAZNMU010000200.1:0-13787 GCA_045579865.1 Acutalibacteraceae bacterium | reverse complement strand
GGCGGCGGTAATGCCGTTAACGGAATGGTTGAATCAGGCATCGTAGGTGTTGAATTCCTTTCAATCAATACTGACAGACAGATTCTCGAAAATTCAAAAGCAACTCACAAAATTCAGATCGGTGAAAAGGTTACAGGCTGTATGGGTGCAGGCGGTGACCCTGCAGTAGGCAGAAAGGCTGCCGAGGAAAGCCGTGACATCATAGCCGATGCTTTACGCTCCACAGATATGGTATTCATCACCGCAGGTATGGGTGGCGGTACAGGTACAGGTGCGGCTCCCGTTGTTGCAGAAATCGCTCGCGAACTCGGTGCTCTTACTGTCGGTATCGTAACCAAGCCCTTCAAATTTGAAGGCAGAAAAAGAATGCAGCAGGCAGAAGACGGCATCAGAGAGCTTGAAAAGCACGTTGACAGCCTTATTGTTATTCCCAATGAAAGACTTAAGCTTCTCGGTGACAAGTCTCTTTCAATGAAGGACGCCTTCGGTAAAGCAAATAATGTTTTATGGCAGGGCGTAAAGAGTATTTCAGATACTATCAAGGTTCCCGGTTACATCAACCTCGACTTTGCTGATATCAAGAGTGTAATGAAGGATGCAGGTCTTGCTCATATGGGTATCGGTTCAGGTAAGGGTGCAGACTGCGCAGCCGAAGCTACCAAGCAGGCTATCACCAGTCCTCTTCTCGAAACTGCTATCGACGGTGCAAGCGGTGTTATCATCAATGTTACCTGTTCCTCAGATATGTCCCTCGATATGATTGAGCAGGCAGGTACACTTATTTCCGAAGCAACACATCCCGATGCAAACATCATCTTTGGTTCTGTATTCGATGAGGATATGGGCGACGAAATGCGCATCACCGTTATCGCTACAGGCTTCGGTCTTGACAAGCAGGAGGAAGCTCCTCAGGCTGCAGCAGAGGCTCAGCAGAACGGACAGCCTTCACAGCAGGGCGCAGCACCTGAATTCATCAGCCAGTCAACAAAGAGCTCTGCAGGCTCCATTTTCACAATGGGTGCAGATGCAGTTGACTTTGCTTCAACCAAATTCGGTCAGGGCTTCGCTTCTATCTTTGATCAGAGTGCAAGACCCAGAGCAGAAGAAAAGGCTCCTGTTTTTGAGGCTCCCGTACAGGATATCTCCTCAAATGAGCCTGTTGCTCCCGCTCAGACCTTCGATGTAATCGAAACACCTCCCAAAAAGACAGGCTCCATTTTTGATGAGCCCGACGAAGACGAAAGTGATGTTCTTCCCGTATTCAAGGGCAGAAACATCTTCGGTAATAACTAAAAAATGCGGACAACTGCCCACGAAAGCGGTTGTCCGATTAATTTTTGACAAAGGAATAAATAATTGTTAAAATTGTTAAAATGTACTTGACCTTTATCGGGTTTTCTGCTAATCTTATAATACCTGTAATAGGTTTAAAATAGATTGCCTTCAGGAGGACTACATAAATATGGATTTGAAAAAGAATAAGATTAACATTATTATCGTTGCAGCACTGGTTATAGTGTGCGGCGGCTCTTTTTTGGGAGTCAGAGCTATGAGTAATAAAATCGACGCGGATACTACGGTACCGTCGGTTTATGAAGTTATCACTCCTTCGACCACAGCCCCAAGCACTACTGCACCTACCACTGCTACGCCCACTACCACAGCGCCCACCACAGCCGCAGATTTATCGACCACACTTAAAATCGAAAGTGTTATCACTACTTTCCCTGTTTCTTCTGCTACTACTACCACTAAGCCTAACACTACCGCTCCTACTACTACCGAGCCTACCACCACGGAGCCTACCACAGAAAGAACCACAGCTCCCGCTATTGATAACAATAAAACAACTACAAAGAAAAATAACAATAACGGCGGCGGTATTTTCGATGAAGGACTCGCAGGCTATCAGTACAATACAAACGGAAACTATTACTACACCAGCAGTGACCCCTGGCAGAGAGCTCTCGGTTATCACGAAATCTTTGATGTAGGTGCAGGCCTTGTTACCATTTATATGGATACTATGCGCTGTAAGTTTGACTACAAGGATCAGAACTGGATGATTCAGTTCTGGAAAGGTCAGTACGGTCTTGTTTTCGTAGGTCACGAAATCGGTGTTTATACTAAGCCGAAGTCAAGAGCAGGTGACCATTACGATGCCGCAAGCAATGAGGATGCTCTTTATATGGAGCTTACCGGTTACCGTGACGGTAAAGAGCTTTACCACAGAGACTACGGCAAATACTGGTGGTGCACAGGCTTCGTACCCGGTACACTTGATAATCTTATGGACCGTTCCGAGCTTTCGCTCAAGTGCCGTATCACAATGAAGGACTACGATATGCTTCTCGGCTTCTGCGATGCGCTCAAGTCAAACGGTATGGTTCTTGGTGAAGATTATGCAACAGACGGACTTGATGTCCTTGTAACTTGGTAATAAGATATAAAGTTAATTAAATTGCAAGAAAATTTCAAAATTATATTGATTTTCAGTACTATATATTGTATAATACTATAGATGATTTGTATATTGCGGCATTGCCGTTGATATAAATCTATAGAAAGGAAGATTTTACATGAAAAAGATTTTAGGTATTCTCGTAGTAGCCATGCTTTGCGTATGCATGCTTGTACCCACCGCTTCAGCAGCACTTTCCGATATCGAGCTTGAAGAAATTGCAGGCGGCGTAGGTCTTGAAGATTTAGAAGAAATGGAAGCTGCTCTTGATAAGTACTTAGCAGGCGGGTCAGCCGCTGACAGCACTACTAAGGCTGCAGGCACAACCAACCTTCTCGATCTCAGCTGGCTTACAAGCATTCTTACCACAGATACTTCTGCTTTTACTGAAATGCTCAGCGGTTTTGATGCATCAAACCTCGAAGATCTCCTCGCTGTTGTTTCAGAGTCAATGTCAGGCGCAGGTATTGACCTTGCAAGTTTCGATCTCAGCGCTCTCGGTAGCTTCGACATTACAAGCATTCTCAGCAATACAGCAGTTCTTTCCGGTGGTGAAACACAGGATATGGCAGCAACTGTAACCAATCTTACAGCAGGTCTTGCTGAAACTCTTAAGAGCGGTCTTACAGCACTCGGTCTTGACACTGCTACTATCGAAGGTATTCTTGATAACGACATCGTTAACTTCTTTGCTAATATGTATATCGGCTTCATCGGTGAGGTTGAAGAAACCACAGCTGAAGAAACCACAGAAACTACTACAAAGAAGCCCGCAGTTGTTACCACTGAAACTCCTAAGACAGGTGATACATCAGCAGTAGTAGTTGCTATGGCTACACTCGCTATCGCATCAGCTGCAGCAGCAGTTTGCCTTAAGAAAAAGGAAGACTGATCCAATTCTAACTTTTTTATAAAAAAGCTATAATTTAACACTCCTCTGAAAAGGGGAGTGTTTTTTTGTATAAAAAAGCCACAGGGTACCGGATACACTGTGGCATTGATTTATTCAGTTGACTACGTTTCTTGGCTTACCTTCTAAGAATGCCTTTACATTACCCTCAAAGATATTCATCAGCCTTGTTCTCGCCTCTAAGCTTGCCCAGGCAATGTGGGGCGTGATGAGACATTTTTCGCATTTAAGAAGGGGATTATTTTCATCGGCAGGCTCCTGTGAAAGCACATCGAGCCCTGCACCTGCGATTATACCTTCATTCAGTGCATCGGCAAGGTCCTTTTCCACTATTACGGGACCTCTTGAGGTGTTGATGAGAAAGGCGGAGCTTTTCATTTTTTTAAGGAATTCCATATTTACCATTCCTTCGGTTTCTTCCGTAAGAGGGCAATGGAGTGAAAGGACATCACTTTCCTTTATAACCCTTTCCTTATCTGTAAACTCTACTTCACCGAAGCCGTCATAGGTTCTGGTGTTCGGTGACCAGGCGATAACCTTCATACCGAAACCGTTGGCGATGTTTGCTACGGCTGAGCCTATCTTGCCGAAGCCGATGATACCGAAGGTTTTATTCCGAAGCTCCGTAAGAGGAGTTTTCCAGTAGCAGAAATGCTCACAGCGGCACCATTCTCCGTCCTTTACACTTTCATTATGAATTGCCACGCTGTTTGTCATTTCTAAAAGAAGTGCGAAAACCAGCTGTGCCACACCGTCAGTGCTGTAGGCAGGGATGTTTGAAACGGGGATGCCTCTCTCTCTTGCCGCCTTTATGTCCACCACATTATAGCCGGTGGAAAGAGTAGCGATAAACTTAAGAGAGGGGAGTGCGTCGATTATTTCTTTGGTGATGAGTTTTTTATTGGTTACGACGATGTCTGCATCAATGCATGTTTCGACCACCTTTTCCTGGGGTGTGCTGTCATAAACGGTGTATTCATCTACGGTATCCTTAAGCCAGTCCCAGGAAAGGTCACCGGGGTTTTCCGTGTAGCCATCTAAAATAACTAATTTCATAGTAATCTCCTTTGAATAATTATTGCTCTTTAAGTATATCATATTTGTCCTCAAAAGTACATAGTTTATTTTTATGACTGTAAAAATTGTTTTAAAAATCAAAAAAAGGCTTGACCTTGAAGGGTATATATTATAAAATGAAAATGTATAATAATGTAAAATAGTGTTTTTGTGTCTTTGTATCACCAAATTTTAAAAATGAGGTGGATGATTTGAAAAAGGAAAAGAGCATTCGGTATGTGCTGAATGTTTCGGCTTTTCTGTGTTTTGTCTTTGCTCTCGGTCTGGCCGTGCTTTTAAGGCTTTTCAAGTCTGAGCAGTTTCTGGACTGGTACAGCAAATACACCGATACCCTTCTTTCCTATGAAATATGGATGCAGGCATACGGTGCCTCAGCTGTTTCCGTTATTTTCATTCTTCTTAATTACACAGTAAAGGCTGTTATTCCCTGGTTCCCGATTTCCTGTATATGTGTGGTTGCGGGAGCTTTGTTCAGTTGGTACTATGCCATCATAATCAATATTGCAGGTCTTATAATTCTTTTCTCCATTAAGTTTTTATGGGGAAGAAAATTCGGCGGCGGTAATGCCGAAAAGATACTGCGTAAATACGATTCGGTTTATAATTTTATTGACAAAAGCAAAACAGGTTCACCACTTGTGCTTTTCGTTCTTCGTTTTATGCCGAGTGTTCCCGTTAATTCCGTAAGCGGTCTTTACGGCGGAACGGATATATCCTATGGGAAATTTATTTTAACCTCAATAGGCGGGTTTGCCTATAAGCTTTTCTCTTATACCGTAATCGGCAGAAATGTCTTTGACCCTGCTTCGGCGAGCTTTATTATTCCTTTTATGACGCTTTCGGTCTTTTCAGGAATAGCGCTTCTTGCCATCAGCGGAGTACTGAGTATTTCACCGTTAAAAAACAAATAATCAAAGGAAGGTTGATTAAAATGATAAACTCAAAAGAAATGGAAAAATTACTTAAAGAGCAGAGCCTTGACGAAAACTTTGCTGTTGTTTATGAAAAGGATGCTTACGGTGTACAGTATGCAAGATTTATGGAAGTCCTTACCGCATTCCGTGAGCTTTTTGATAAGGACGGAAGCAGAGATGTTTCTCTTTTCTCCGCTCCCGGCAGAAGTGAAATAGGCGGTAACCATACTGACCATAACCACGGCCTTGTTCTTGCAGCAGGTATCAGCCTCGATGCTATCGCAGTTGCTTCTAAAAACGACGAAGGTATCATCCGTATCAAGTCTGCAGGTTATCCTCTCGATGAGGTTGACTGTGCAGAACTTGAGGTGAAGGATACTGAAACAGGCAAAAGCCAGTCCATAATCAGAGGTATCGCATCCCGTTTCACTCAGCTCGGCTATAAGGTAGGCGGCTTCGATGCTACCACAGCTTCTCAGGTGCTTTCAGGCTCAGGTCTTTCTTCCTCTGCGGCCTTTGAGGTTCTCGTCTGCACTATGCTCAACCACCTTTATAATGACGGTAAGATTGACCCTGTTGAAATCGCCAAAATTTCTCAGTACAGTGAAAATGTTTACTTCGGTAAGCCCTGCGGTCTTCTTGACCAGATGGCTTGCTCAGTAGGCGGCTTTGTATCCATCGATTTCGAGGATACCGATAAGCCTGTTATTAACAAGATTGACTTTGACTTCGCATCCTCAGGTCACAGCCTCTGCATCGTTGATACCAAGGGCAGTCACTCTGACCTTACCGACGAATATGCCGCAGTAAGACTTGAAATGGAAAGCGTAGCACAGTATTTCGGCAAAAAGGTTCTCCGCGAATGTGAAAAGAAGGATGTTATCGCAAATGCTGGCGACATCAGCAAAAAGCTCAGCGAAAGAGCAGTTATCAGAGCACTTCACTTCTACGGTGAAAATGAGAAGGTAATTCTTCAGGCTGAGGCTCTCGGCAGAAACGATTTCGAGTCCTTCAAGGAGCTTATAATTGCCAGCGGCAGATCCTCCTATATGTATAATCAGAATGTTTATACCTGTAAGGCTCCTACAAATCAGCCTCTTTCCCTTGCTCTTGCCGTAAGCGAGCAGATTCTTTCAGGTAAGGGCGCATGGAGAGTGCACGGCGGCGGCTTCGCAGGCACCATTCAGGCCTTCGTACCCAATGACCTTATCGGGGAATATACAGACGCTATGAAGTCGATTTTCGGTGACGATTCCTGCTATGTTCTTTCAATCCGACCCTTCGGCGGTGTGGCTTTAGCATAAAATACATAATATAAGCATTACAGAAAATACGGGCAAAAATTAATAGACAAGGAGTATAGAAATGAAAAGAATATACCGGCTGATATTATGCGGCCTTATGTGTGTGACTGTAATTTTTACCTGTTCAGCATTAATTTCGGCAGCACCGAAGATAGCCAAGGTACAGAATGTCAAGGTTTCTTCTGTAGCCGCCAATAAAGTAACTCTTAAATGGAAAAAGCTTTCCGGTGTTACGGGTTACCGTGTTTACAGATATAACGCGAAAAAAGAAAAGTATGTATATGTTGGAAAAACGAAAAAGATTTCTTACACCGATTCTTCTCTTTCAGCGGGAAAAGCGTACAAATATAAGGTGCGCGCATACAGAACTAAAAATAAAAAGAATACCTACGGTGCTTACTCCGATGCCATTAAGGCAGTAACGGCACCCAAAAAGGTAACAGGTCTCAGAACTACTTATGTAGGTACGTCTAATGTCAAGCTTTCCTGGAAAAAGGCCAAGGGAGCTACAGGATATGAGATATTCCTTTATGATTTCAATAAGAAAGCCTATGTTTCAAAGGGTACCGTTAATAAGAATAGCTGTGTACTCAAAAAACTTTCTTCAAACACTCAGTACAGAGTAAAGATTTCGGCTTTTCATAAAAAGAACGGAAAGATCAGCGGCGTTAAATCAGCAGCTCTTAATTTCAGAACAGCCATTCCTCATGTAAACAATCTTACAGTTACTGATGTTACACAGAGTTCTTACACTTTGAAGTGGAGTGCTGTTCGTGGCTGTGACGGATATCAGGTTTACCGCTATGATAATTCATCAGGCTGGAAAAATGTTTATAATACGACTTCCGCTTCCTACACGGTGAAAAATCTCGGTTCAGGCACTTCTGCCGTATATAGAGTAAGAGCATACAAAAAGAACGGATCTTCCTATAATTACGGAGATTATTCCTCACAGGTTGTTGCCAATACTCTTCCCGGTGCGCCCACTGAACTTTCTGCGGCTACGGACAACAGAGTAATCTCTCTGAAGTGGAAGTGTAACGGTACAGCCACAGGCTATGAGGTAAGCAGATTCAATAATGCAAAAAATACCTGGGAAACCATCGGTAAAACAGTCTATGATACTTATACCGATGATACTCTTACCCAGACAGGAACATATACCTACAGAGTAAGGGCTTATGTGGGTGAAAATGCAGCCTTTACCACTGCATACACTGCTTCAGTAAGCATTTTCTTTGAAAGCTCTTATGTGCCTGAAAGTCCTTACGGAGACAGTACTATGGCAGCAGCAGGTGTTTTAGGATTTCTGTATGATCCCTATGCACGTTGCTTCTACACCGCCTCCGACCCGTGGCAGAGAACCATAGGTTATAACGAACTGTTTGATATCTTTGCTCCGGGTATTGCCATCAGCTTCGATACTGTCAGAGTGAAGTTCGATTACGGTGATAAAAACTGGATGCTTCAGTTCTGGAAGGGTCAGTACGGCCTGGCCTTCTACGGAGCGGAAATCGGTGTTTATACCAAACCTATGGACAGAAATCTTGACCACTATGACTGTGCATCAGATGATGAAAAGCTGATGATGTCCATGGATCTTTATAACAGCGGTGTCCATAAATTCAACAGACCCTACGGCGCTTATTGGTGGTGTACGGGCTTTACTCCCGGTAATATTTTCGGTGCATTCCATAATCTCAGAGTTGATGCGCGAATTACCATGAAGGATTATGATATGCTTTCAGCGGTAAAGAGAGCTCTTGACAGTGACGAGGTGTCAAAGGAAGGCGTGACATATGACGTCAACGGACTTAGTGTCTACATCACTTATCAATAATAAAAAAGGAATCGGTACAGGTTATTATGCCTGTACCGAAATCGGTATTATGAAAAATATAAATGAAGGTTGGTGTATTGCCAACAACGGTTATCCTGTAGAAGACAGTGAAGTAAAAAGATATATTAGTGTGACTCCCTCCGAGAGACAGCTTAGGTTTATGGAAATGAAATATTATAACTTTATTCATTTCGGAATCAATACGGTCAATAACAGGGAATGGGGCGACGGAAAAGAGGATATTTCCCGTTTTAATCCAAAGAAACTCGACACGGACCAATGGTGTCGCATACTGAAGAATACAGGCAGTAAGGGTGTAATTATCACTGCCAAGCATCACGATGGCTTCTGCCTTTTTGATACGGCATATACAGACCATAATGTAATGAACACTCCCTTAGGAAAGGATATAGTGAAAATGCTTTCCGAAAGCTGCAAGAAGTATGGTCTTAAGTTCGGAGTTTATCTTTCACCCTGGGACAGACACGAAAAAACCTACGGCACAGAGGAATATAACGATTTTTTTGTCGGACAGCTTACGGAACTTTGCATCAATTACGGGGACATATTCTGCTTCTGGTTTGACGGTGCCTGCGGTGAAGGTAAAAACGGTAAAAAGCAGGTTTACGACTGGGAAAGATACTATTCTGTAATAAGAAAGCATCAGCCTGAGGCTGTTATCACCATCTGCGGACCCGATGTGCGCTGGATTGGTAATGAGGGCGGAAAGGTCAGAGAAAGTGAGTGGAGTGTAATCCCCGACGAAAAGGACAGTAATGACCTTATTGCCGAAAACTCTCAGACCGACGCGAGTCAGACCAAGGAAATGGCAGAAAAGCTCGATGAAAGAACCGACGATCTTGGCTCCAGACAGGTGCTGAAAAATTATGAGAGATTGGTTTTCAAGCCTGCCGAAGCCGATGTTTCCATAAATCACGGATGGTTTCACACAAACAGAATTTTTTCTTATGCAAGAAAGGGAAGAACACCCGAAGCGCTGGCGCAGATTTATTTCAATACAGTAGGCGGTAATGCCTCCATGCTTCTCAATGTTCCGCCTAACCGTCACGGTCTTATAGGAAGAAACGAGGAAAAGAGACTAAAAAAGTTCACTGAACTTATAAATGAGCCTTTTAAAAATGAGATAAGAGGTTTTTCTCTTTCTGCACTTTCCGTTGACGGAGAAAAGAGAGAAATCACAGACGGAACAATGCTGAAAAATGATGAAACCGGATATGTACTTGCACTTAAGAAAAAGAGAAAGATTTCCGCCCTGTCATTCTGTGAAGACTTAAAATTCAGCCAAAGGACAGAGGAATTCAGAGTTTATATAAAGGATGGAAAAGGGGAGTGGGCTCCCGTTTACGAGGGTACTGTTATCGGCTCGGGAAAAATTGTGAAACTTGAAAAATATGCACTTACCGATGAAGTTTTGATTGCTGTCACCCAGTCAAGATCCAATCCTGTGCTCAGAGATTTTAAAATATACGCAAACAGCTGAAAAATTTATTGATTTTTCTGAAAATATATGTTAATATGATATGTATATTTTGGGGAGGTTTAGTTATGAAACAAAGCTTTGTAAGAAAAATCGCCGCTTTTATGTGTGCGGTAATGTTATTCTGTGCTTTACCTTTAAATGCAAGCGTATATGCGACAGATGATGTAAAAACTGCTGTTACCGCTGAAAATAATGAAGGGACAGTCAACGGTTATTCTCAGCAGGATATAACAGAGTTTCTTAAAAAAATAATCGAGTCGGTTAAAAAAATAGTAGTGGCCATTTCAGATTATCTTGAAGAACAGGAAAGATTGGAGCAGGAACAGGAACAGGCTAAACCCGAAAATAAGCCGGCTATTGACAATAGTGGCGATGACGAAAGAGATTTAAGCGAAACAGGCGTCGCGGGTTATCTTTATGACCCTAATGAAAAATGCTTTTATACCGCTTCTGATCCCTGGCAGAGAATCGTAGGTTATAACGAGCTTTTCGATATTTTCTCAGAGGTTGCCTGGATTGACTTTGATACCGTACGTTTCAAGTTTGATTATAAAGACAAAAACTGGTGCGTTCAGATATGGAAGGGGCAGTACGGACTTCTCTTCTACGGTGCGGAAATCGGCGTTTATAATAAGCCCACCGACCGTAAGATTGCTCATTATGATGCAGTAGGCGATGATGAACGTCTGAGAATGACTATGGACTTTTATGAGTACGAAGAACACCTTTTCCTTAAGGATGAGTGGGTAAAGAAATTCTCCAGACCTTATGATTACTATTGGTGGTGCACCGGCTTCATTCCCGGAAACAGAAATGATGAATTTGACAAACTCCGTGTCGATGCACGAATCACGGCTAAGGATTACGATATGCTTTCAGCACTTACGAAGGCCATTGAAAGAGAGGGTATAACCTATAAAGTAAAGGGCCTTGACATAATACTTACATATCATTAAGTTCATATTTAAAGCAAGGAAATCACTTTGATTTTCCTTGCTTTTTTCTTTTCTTCTATTGATTTTTGATTTCATAGCTGATATAATATTTTATCAATGTGTTAAATTTTTCAAGATTCACCTTATGGAGGTAAAGATATGAAAAGAATAGAAATTGCAAAGCTTTATGAGAATGCTGCGGCTTACACCGAAGGCACCGTCAAGGTATGCGGCTGGATCAGAACCAACCGTGACTCCAAGGTTTTAGGCTTTATGGAAATCAATGACGGCAGCTGCTTCAAGGGTGTGCAGATTGTTTTCGAAAAGGAAAAAATCGATAACTTTGCTGATGTTGCCAAATATAATGTAGGTGCCGCAGTAATCGTCGAGGGTAATCTTATTCTTACTCCCGAAGCAAAACAGCCCTTCGAAATCAATGCCGTTAAGGTTGAGCTTGAGGGTGCTTCCGCTCCCGAATATCCTCTTCAGAAAAAGAGACATTCTCTCGAATATCTCCGCACCATCGCACATCTCCGTCCCCGTACGAATATTTATTCCGCATCCTTCAGAGTGCGTTCTGTAGCCGCACAGGCTATTCACCGCTTCTTTGAAAGTGAGGGCTTCATTTATGCTCATACACCTCTGATTTCCTGCAGTGACTGTGAGGGTGCAGGCGAAATGTTCCGTGTTACCACTCTCGATATGGAAAATCCTCCTAAGACCGAGGACGGCGACATTGATTACAGTCAGGACTTTTTCGGAAAGAGTGCCTTCCTCACCGTTTCAGGTCAGCTTCAGGGCGAAATTATGGCACAGGCCTTCGGTAAGATTTACACCTTCGGTCCCACCTTCAGAGCGGAAAAGAGCTATACTCAGCGTCACGCCGCCGAGTTCTGGATGATTGAGCCGGAAATCGCTTTCGCGGACCTCTGTGACGATATGGACCTTGCAGAAAGAATGATTAAATTCGTTATCAATTACGTTATGGAAAACTGCAAGCAGGACATCGAATTCCTTAATCAGTTCGTGGATAAGGGCCTTATCGAAAGACTTACCGCAGTTGCTTCCTCCGACTTTGCCAGAGTTTCTTACACTGATGCAGTTAAAATGCTCGAAGAACATAACGACGAATTCGAGTTCAAGGCATATTGGGGATGTGACCTTCAGACAGAGCACGAAAGATATCTTACTGAGCAGATTTTCAAAAAGCCTGTTTTCGTTACCGATTATCCGAAGGAAATCAAGGCTTTCTATATGAGACACAATGATGACGGTAAAACCGTAGCCGCCTGTGACCTTCTCGTTATGGGCATCGGTGAAATCGTCGGCGGCAGTCAGAGAGAGGAAAGATATGATGTTCTGGTAGACAGAATCAGGGAGCTCGGACTCAAAGAGGAAGACTACTGGTGGTATCTTGACCTTCGTAAATACGGCGGTACTAAGCACGCAGGTTTCGGTCTCGGCTTCGAGAGACTCGTTATGTATCTCACAGGTATCTCAAATATCAGAGACGTGCTTCCCTTCCCCAGAACCACGGGCTCAGCAGATTTTTAATCGTTATATTTAACTACGCAAAAACTTACAAAGGGTGATATTTTATGGCAGAACTCAAAACATACTCAAAGGAAAAATTACTCGACCTGAAAAATGCTCTTCAGGAAGAATATGACAGCTTCAAGGCTCAGGGACTCAAGCTTGATATGTCCCGCGGCAAGCCCGGCTCCGACCAGCTTGCTGTTTCTAACGGACTTCTCGATGCCATCACTTCCAGAGACTGGGAGGATGATGCCAGCAACCACAGCCTAGAATACAGAAACTACGGTCTTCTTACAGGTATTATCGAATGCAAGGAAATCTTTGCCAAGCTTCTCAAGGTTCCCACAGATAATGTTATCGTCTGCGGTAACTCAAGCCTTAATATGATGTTTGACTACATCACACAGTGTATGCTTACAGGCTCGGGCGCAGAGCCCTGGAAGGATCAGGGAGAAATCAAATTCCTTTGTCCCTGTCCCGGTTATGACAGACACTTCGCCATTGCAGAATATTACGGTATCAAGCTTATTCCCGTTGCTATGACAGAAACAGGACCTGATATGGATGCCGTGGAAGAGCTTATCAAGGATGAAAAGGTAAAGGGTATGTTCTGCGTTCCCAAATACTCCAATCCTACAGGTGTTACATACACAAGCGAAACCGTAGACAGAATCGCAGCTATGACTCCCGCTGCCAAGGACTTCAGAATCATATGGGATAATGCTTACATTATCCACGACCTTACCGATGAAACCGAAAAGCTTGACAATATCTTCGATGTACTTAAAAAGTACGGTCATGAGGATATGGTAATCGAGTTTACCTCTACCTCAAAGATTTCCTTCCCGGGTTCAGGCGTGGCAGTTCTCGCAGCTTCCGATAATAACATAAAAATGATTATCAGCCGTATGAACATCCAGACCATCGGCTACGATAAGCTTAACCAGTTCAGACACGTTAAGTTCTATAAGGACGTAAAGGGCATCAAAAGTCATATGAAGCTTCATAAGAATATTCTTGCTCCTAAGTTCAAGGCTGTTATCAATGAATTCGAAACCCAGCTCGGTAAATACGGTGTGGCCACATGGACCAAACCTAAGGGCGGTTACTTCATTTCTCTGGATGTTATGGAAGGAACTGCAAAGAGAGTTTATCAGCTCTGTAAAGAGGGCGGTGTAACGCTTACCACAGTCGGCGCTACCTTCCCTTACGGTTACGATCCGGAAGACAAAAACATCCGTATCGCGCCTTCTTATCCACCCGTTGATGAGCTTCTCACAGCCACTAAGCTCCTCTGCATCTGCGTAAA
>JAZNMU010000199.1:0-6004 GCA_045579865.1 Acutalibacteraceae bacterium | reverse complement strand
TAGAACTGAAAATAACGGTAGACTTGCAAGGCTGTTTTTTTCTTGTACGGCAGACTAAAGCAGTAATGAAAATCAGCTTATTACACCTTACTCCGTTACTTTTCTGCGTTCGGACGGTTTCCGACAAAAGTATGATTTTGGTTACTTTTGTCGTAACAAAAGTAACTCCAGCGAAGCGATAACGACTGAATGTTTCCTTGAAACAAAAATATAAATCGAACTCTGGCGGATAATATCCGCCCCTACCGATTAAAGACAAGGTTTGTGTGAATTTGACAGATGACCAATGGTCGCCCCTACGGTGCAGTTAGAATTATAACAACTGAACGCTCAGCAAAAGAAAAAGCCACTGTAAGACACGAAAAATCGGATTTTTTTCGCTATACAGTGACTTTTTGCATTATTATCTTATTCAGAGAGATTATCTAAAAGCTCTTTTACGGTAATCTGCGGATTATCGATACCGTCGATGATGGTCTTAAGGAAATTCCTGTGCATCTGTCTTATCTGAGCCTCAGTAGAAAGCTTGGTGCGGTACATATAGTACACATCGACGCCCTTATCCTTCGGGGTAGGAATGGTGATAGTATAAAGAGGAGTGAAGTATCTGCCGAGATTATAGGTTTTGAAGTGGAACTTAAAGGGGAAGCTGTCATCGATAGGCATGGGAATCCAGGAATACATAAGAGAGTTTGCACCCTGAATAGGACCGAAGTTAAAGAGCTTGAGAGACATATCTCTTGCCTTGGTATAAGGGAAGTCAAGATGTCTGTAGAGAGAGGTTCTGATTCTTACAAGCTCTTTGACAGCCTCAGCAAAGGTTAAATCCTCACTGAGCTTTGAGCGGAAGATAAGAGGCTCAGCCAAACAGCCGCTCATATTCTTTTCCTTGACAGTAGCACGCTTACTGCACACGGTCATCATCGAAACATCATCGATACGGTAGTTTACTGCAGAGCAGTGGGAGCGAAGACCCATAACGAAAATGCTTTCGGGAGAAATCTGATTTTCTGTACAGTAATCAAAGATTTTCTTTGTATCTTCGGGACCGATGTGCTCGACAACCATATCGCATTTGTTGTAGATAGGATTATAGGCCATAGGAACTCTTATGTCCGGGTTCTTTTTCTTTGCGCGGTAAGCATCAAGATATTCGTGACCGTGAACAGCTGCATAGTAGGGCTCACCGTTTTTGAGGAAATATTCCTTATAGAATTCTTCGTGCTTCTTCTGCTTTTCTTCGTTACTGCATTTTACGAGCTGCTCCTGAACATACTCCTCATAGCTGTCAAGCACCGGAGGAATTTCATATCCCTTAAGAAGTGCTCTGTAAACGCGGAAAAGATCCATATAAAAGCCTACGATACCCAAAGCATCGATAACCAGATGACTGAAGCAGCTGTAAACACCGCTCTCTCCTCCATCGGTAGTGAAGAAGTATATTCTGAAAATTTCATCCTTGAGGAAATAGCAGGGCTTCTGCGCATCAGCATCAAAAAATGCCTGCTGCTCCTCTACGGAAGAAAAGTGCTTACGCTCAACCTGATGTTTAAAGGGTTCAATGAAATACTGCTTAACCTGACCCTTAACCTTAACAAAGCGGATACGGAAGCTTTCGTTTCTCTCGATTTCCATATCGAAAGCCTTCTGCAAAAGGTCAAAGTCAAGCTCACGGTCAACTGTGATAGACGTGGGAATCTGCACCTGCTGCTTCTGAAGATTAAATTTGTACATAAGATACATACCATCCTGTGAATTGCACAGGTCATAAAGCTTATAGCCGGATACATCCTTTTTCTTGCCGAACATAGTTTTCACCTTATTCTTCTACGTGTGCGAAGAAGAATTCCTTTCTTTCGTCAGTATTTATAACAGTAACGGGCTTTATCTGATTAAGAACTCTGCCTTGTTTTTTAAGCATTTCTCTGTAATCTGCATAGGTGTCCTTTTTAAGGAGAAGAATTTTCGGTGCATCGATCATATTCCAGCGGCGATACTTGAAGTACTTTTCGTTGCTTTCATTGAGGAATTCATCGAGAGCCTTTTCCATTTCGGCTACGATCTCCTTTGAAATCTCTGTTTCAGGCTCTGCTAAAAGCATATAGCGTACTACAGCGGAATCTGTATCACCGTAGAAGCTGTAGCCCTTGAAGCTGACACCGAACTTTTCCTGAACCTTGCCTGCTGCCCAGTCAACCATATCGGTTGTGGTCTTTTCGTTAGCGATGTTGAGGGCAAGATTATTTCTGTAAAGGAACTCAAATCTGGGGCATTTGTTATAAAAGCCCGTGATTCGTACAACGTCCTCGATTTTATAACGGTAAAGGCCTGAATTATTGGTAACAACAAGTTCATAGAGCTTGCCTTCCTCGACCTCGCCAACAGTGAGAAGTCTGTCACATTCGGGGTCATCAATGGGGATAAACTCAAAGAATACAGATTTGGGAAGAAGAACGCAGTCGTTTACGTTGAGTTCTACCGGCATACCCATATAGCCTTCAGCGGCAGCATAACCCATATTGTGGATAGGAGCATCACCGATATATCTTCTCAGCTTCTGAACATAGAATTTAAGAGTAGAGCCGACCATACCGTAGGACCACATAAATTTGGGCCATACTCTGGGTGCGATGGGATCGTCGAAGCCCTTTTCGCATTCTCTGCGGATTTCAGCGGCTCTTTTGGGGTTGGGCTTGAACTTCTTTTCATACTTGGCACGAAGCTCGGGAGGACATTTGACTGAAGGATCAATGGTACCCTTTTCAATGTCGTTACAAACCATTTCCCAGTTGTTTTCGAAAAATTCGAACATAATGGTAAGAAGGGTTACAACCATAGAGCCGATATATGTAACATTACGGTTTTCCAGTGCGAAACGAAGATGGAAATAAGTCGAGTCAACCGCATCCTCATTTTCGGGATACATAAAATCATTAGGTGTGGTCATAAAGAACTTCGAAATAGGCTTAAGGTAGGTAAAGGGAACCTGACCTGCACCGTTACACATTTTGCCGTCAGCCATTTCGTGGCCTGTAAGAACGATAGCTACAGTACCGACCTGCTTCGGGAACTTGACACCTTTTTTACCGAACCACATGGATGCGCAGGTAGGCGTGGCAACGAAGCCTACGGACTGCATGTGGAAAAGGTCTCTGCCTGATTTGGGGAGAATTTTCGGCTTACCTACAGAGCCTGAGGATGAGCAGTAACGGTGGCATTTTGCCGCCATCATAAGATTGCTTTCACCGTTATTTATCATACGGTCAACATAATCTGCATAATCGTCGTATGTAGTAAGGGGAACCATTTTCTGGAAATCCTCTATGCTATGCACCTTATCAAAGCCGATTTTCTTACCGTATTCGGTGTTCTTATTCTTTTCAAGAATAGACATAAGAAGCTTTTCCTGTACCTCTGCAGGATTCTGAGATACTTTGTCAATACTTTTGAACACTATTTTTCCAAGTTTTACGCCAATGTCTGAAAGTGCCATTTTTACCTCTCCTTAAATGATTTATATTAAGACAGCACTTTTCATAATTACAGCACCTGTTTTTCTTTATAGGCAATATTAAGAAAGTGCTTAATTACAAAAAGTAAAAAATTAATATTTTCATCTTGAAAATATTCCACTGTATATTCTACCTGAAAACAGATGTTTTGTCAACAAGATATGAACAATGTTAAGGATTATTCACAGTAAAACCATAAAAGAATGATAATTGAAAAAAGACAAGCACCCGGAAGCACTTGTCTCTTATCATAATAACTAAACTTAAAATCTCATATCTGCATAAATAGGATAATGGTCGGAAACATATCTGTCGTTATATTTCTCTCTCATAATCTTATAGGACTTTACATCCGTTATCTTTTCATTGACACAGATATAGTCGAGAATATTACCGTCGGTTCCGCCCTTATAATCGTGTACAGTACCTCCCGTATCTGCCTCTGCAGCTGTGGAAGACACGTCCGTGAGCTTGCCTGAAACGAGTTTTTTATAATATTCACTGCCCTTTATGAAATTGAAATCTCCCGTAACTACCACAGGCATATCAAAGCTTGCTGCCTTTTCGAGCACGAGCTCAAGACCCTTCATTCTGGCTTCCGTACCTGCATTATCAATATGAGTATTTACGTGTGCGTAGCACTCCCCTGTATCCCTGTTTTTAAGAACCGCCCAGGTACAGGTTCTGTAATATTTGGCATCCCATCCGAGTGAAACCTTATCCGGTGTCTCGGAAAGCCAGAAGGTCCCCCAATCCACAAGCTCATATTTGTCCTTTCTGAACATAATGGCTGTAGACTCGCCAAGCAGCGGAAGTCCTGTCAGTCTTCCCACACCGATAATCTGATAATCGGGAAGATAGGTTTTAAGAGTAAGATACCAGGTACCCTCACACTCCTGAAAGCCTACAGAGTCGGGAAGATAGTCGGCTACCACCTGAGGTACGATTTCCTCACGGTCGAACTCACCGTCCCTTACATTAAAGGACATAATTCTTACGGTATCTGCCGGCGGTGCCTTTACACCTGTTTCGGGAAGACCGATACCTAAAAAAGGCAATATCAGTGAAAAAAGAGCGGCGATAATCTGTTTCGCTACCGGCAAAAGAGTGTCTAAATTCATGCTGTTCTCTCCTTTTATTATGATAGATCAAGTATATAACTTTCCGTAAAGGAATTTCAACACCAAGGACATTATGTTTACACAATGTATACAATTAAAAGAAAAATCACCCTCCCGAAGGAAGGTGATAAAAATATTTTCTTTTACAGAAAAGCCGTAAAAAGAGCTTACTTCTCAAGACTTTTCATTGTCGGAAAGAGCAGTACATCCCTGATAGCGGCGCTATCGGTGAGAAGCATTACCATTCTGTCGATACCGAAGCCGATACCGCCTGTGGGAGCCATACCGTATTCGAGAGCACAGAGGAAATCCTCGTCGGTGGTGTTTGCTTCCTCGTCGCCCTGAGCGAGCTGTTCTTCCTGAGCCTTGAAGCGTTCTCTCTGGTCGATGGGGTCGTTAAGCTCGGAATAAGCGTTAGCCATTTCCCAGCCGTTCATAAAGAACTCGAAACGCTCAACATAGTCGGGGTTTTCGGGCTTTCTCTTTGTAAGGGGAGAAATCTCTACGGGGTGGTCCATAAGGAAGGTGGGCTGAATAAGATGATGCTCAACAAACTCCTCGAAGAAGAGATTAAGGATGTCGCCTCTCTTATGTCTTGCCTCGAACTCTACACCCTTTTCTTTAGCAAGAGCTTTAGCTTCCTCGTCTGTTTTGATTTCGGAGAAGTCGATGCCTGTGTACTTTTTAACAGCATCAACCATAGTGATTCTTTCGAAAGGCTTGCCGAGATCCATTTCCACACCGTTGTAAACGATCTTAGTGGTGCCAAGAACAGCCTGAGCCACGTGACGGTAAAGATTTTCTGTAAGGTCCATCATACCGTGGTAGTCGGTGTATGCCTGATAAAGCTCCATAAGTGTAAACTCGGGGTTATGTCTGGTGTCAAGACCTTCGTTACGGAATACTCTGCCGATTTCGTATACTCTTTCAAGGCCGCCTACGATAAGTCTCTTCAGATAAAGCTCGAGAGAAATACGGAGCTTGAAGTCCTCACTGAGAGCATTGAAATGAGTTTCGAAGGGTCTGGCAGCGGCACCGCCCGCATTGGAAACGAGCATCGGTGTTTCAACCTCAAGGAAGCCCTGTGAGTCAAGATAATTTCTTACCTCTCTGATAATCTTTGAACGGTTGATAAGAGTCTGCTTTGACTCTGCGTTCATAATAAGGTCAACATAACGCTGACGGTATCTTGTATCTGTATTGGTAAGACCGTGGAACTTTTCGGGAAGGGGAAGAAGTGATTTGGTGAGAAGAGTAATCTTCTCTGCATGGATAGAGATTTCACCTGTCTTTGTTTTGAAAACAGAGCCTTCGATACCGATGATGTCACCGATATCGAGCTTTTTGAAGTCCTTGTATTCGTCTTCACCG
>JAZNMU010000198.1:0-11455 GCA_045579865.1 Acutalibacteraceae bacterium | reverse complement strand
GGCGGTTGGGCGGCTATCCTCGAATACGAGGGCAAAGAAAAAGAGCTCTGCGGCGGAGAAAGATCTACCACCAACAACCGTATGGAGCTTACTGCTGTTATCGAAGGACTTAAGGCACTCAAGGAGTCCTGCAAGGTAACGGTAGTTACGGATTCACAGTATGTGGCCAACGGAATAAACCTCGGATGGGCACAGGGCTGGAAAGAGAACGGCTGGAGAAAGAAGGACAGAAAGCCCGCCCTTAATCCCGAGCTGTGGGACGAGCTTCTCACTCTTATTGCAAAGCATGAGGTTACTATTGAATGGGTTAAAGGTCACGACGGCCACCCTGAAAATGAACGCTGTGACAAAATGGCAGTAGCGGAAAGCCAGAAGTATCTTTGATTAATGCGGAATTCGGAATGCGGAATGCGGAATCGCGAGACAGTTTTCAGAAATGAGGAAAAGATATTCCGCCTGATATACATTTGCAAAAAAAGTACCCGTCAAATGGCGGGTACTTTCGTTAATATTATCAATGGCCTCTTATATCGCAATCGAGCAATTTCCAAAAGAAATTTTCAGACAAATAGCTGTCGTATGTGCCGGGATTATATCGGACCAATTCAACCATATAATTGTTTTTTGAACTATCAAAGTTTTTAAACACTTGTTTTGGAAAATATTCACTGATAACAGGACTATCCTGCTTTTTGATTACAATCCATTCATCAATTGCAGAGTAATGAGCATATAATTCTTCCTCTGTAAGCTCTGTGGTAACAAGCAACTGACCTATGTACTGCATTCCGTTACCGTTGCCGTAAAGCTTGCCTGCCACGGAATTTGATTCTACTAACTGTGTTTTTTCAGGTAGCGGAAAGCTCAAAAGCTCTTTTTCGGGTTTGTTTGCTACGATATCATTTACGAACATAACTGAAATGCTGAAAATACAAGGAAGCAGTATAATTGCTATGATTATTACTGTTATTTTCTTCATCTAAAACACTCTTTCTTTTTTCTCAGTCCCTAGCACCACACGCAATAAGTAATGATTTTTTCTGTCAATGTATATTGGGCGGTATATCTTTTCTTTATTTCTAAAACCTGTCCCGCGATTCCGCATTCCGAATTCCGCATTCCGAATTAGTGAGGTCTTTTATAACTTCACCGGCAATAATAAGTCCTGCCACGGGCGGCACAAAGGCAATACTTGCAGGGATAGGTTTACCTCCGTCAGCGGTAGGTGAGGGTTTTCTCGGCTCCTCGGGTGAAAAGAGGACCTTTAATTTTTTTATGCCTCTTTTTTTCATTTCGTATCTCATAACTCTGGCCAGAGGACAGACAGAGGTTTTATAAATATCCGTGATTTCAAATTTTGTAGGGTCGGTTTTATTTCCTGTACCCATAGATGAGATAACGGGTATTTTTTCCTTTGTTGCCTTTTCGATTATGGCTATTTTACCTGAAACTGTGTCGATGGCGTCAATAACGTAATCATAAACCGAAAAATCAATTTCATCAATATTTGAGGGCAGAACGAAAATGTTATGCTCTTTTATTTTTATGTCGGGATTTATGTCTCTCAGTCTTTCGTGAGCCACAGCCGTTTTAAGCCTTCCTACAGTAGAGTGAAGAGCAAAAATCTGACGGTTGATGTTTGAAGGGGAGACAGTATCGTTGTCGAAAAGGTCCAGACAGCCCACTCCCGACCGTGCCAGAGCCTCAGCCACATAGCCTCCAACTCCGCCAATACCAAAGACTGCCACACGGCAGTCTTTAAGACGGGAAAGAGCATCCTTTCCTATTAACATTTCTGTACGGGAAAAAATTTCATTCATTTCTTTTTACCTTTACTGAAGGGGTTACCCATAAATATAAATAATACAGCCGGAATAAGGCTTAAAAGGAGAAGTAAAAACATAAGAGGATTGCCTGTGAAATAGGCGAACATAGCCCTGAAGGCGTCAATCTGGAACATAATCACAAATCCTGTGATTATCGCAAAAACTGCTGCAACGAGAACAGCGCCTGCGGCGGCATCCTTGGCTATTCTGCCGTATTCTGAGTGCTCCTCTGAGGCAAGATTGACCGCATTTTCTACGGCTGTGTTAATTACCTCAGCGGTGACAACGAGAGCCGAAGAGACTATCAGCGCGGCATAATCACTCCGTGAAAGAACAAACCAATCCGTAGAAAGAAGGATGGCGAACATATAAGTAAGAAAGGTCAGATGAAATCTTAGGTTCCTTTCTGTCTTTAAACAATGCTTCACACCGCTGAATGCGTAAGCGAAGCTTTTTAAAAATTTCCCGAATTCCATAATATCAGTTTTCCGTAGTATAGTAGCTACCGCTTCTGACTAAACCGAGCTGTGTGAGCACTGCCTCTTCCTTTTCTCTCATACGCACCAGTTCAAGACCGCCGGGCTCGTGGTCATAGCCTAAAAGGTGAAGCATAGAGTGAACGGTCAGGAATGCGATTTCTCTGTCGAGGCTGTGACCGTAAAGGTCAGCCTGCTTGTAGGCGTGCTCGATAGAAATAACGATGTCACCGAGCATTCTTGCCCCTGTGTCGTTATTTATGTCATAAACACCGTCCACGCCCAAGGGGAAGGACAGAACGTCTGTGGGCCTGTCGATGCCTCTGTGCTTGAGATTAAGCTCGTGAATGGAAACATCATCCACGATGGTAACACTGATTTCTGCGGAGCCTTTGAAATTTTCACCCACCAAAACAGCATTACAGCAGCGGCGTATAAGCATACGGACACCGGTGGGAATACGCACTGTATTCTGACCG
The DNA here is from genome assembly GCA_045579865.1 of Acutalibacteraceae bacterium. Taxonomy (GTDB): domain Bacteria; phylum Bacillota; class Clostridia; order Oscillospirales; family Acutalibacteraceae; genus UBA6857. The sequence continues at coordinate 8,674 of JAZNMU010000198.1, read as the reverse complement.
TTAGTAATGATTACCTTGATTTTGTCTTTCATTTCTTTTTACTCTCCTCATATTTTGTGTAAGCTTTGATAATATCCTGCACAAGCTTGTGTCTTACGACATCCTTTTCCGAAAAACGTATGGTTTCGATGTCGTCCACATTTTTAAGAATTTTTATCACATCCACAAGTCCTGACCTTTTTCCGTCGGGAAGGTCAATCTGTGTAATGTCACCTGTAACCACGATTTTTGAGCCGAAGCCGAGACGGGTGAGGAACATTTTCATCTGCTCGGGAGTAGTGTTCTGTGCTTCGTCCAGAATAATGAAGCTGTCGTCGAGGGTTCGGCCTCGCATATAGGCGAGAGGAGCTACTTCGATATTTCCTCTTTCCTGATATTTCTGGAAGTTTTCAGGTCCGAGCATATCAAAAAGTGCATCGTAAAGGGGTCTTAAATAGGGGTCTACCTTTGACTGTAGATCACCGGGAAGAAAGCCTAATTTTTCTCCTGCTTCCACAGCGGGGCGGGTGAGAATGATTCTGTTTACTTCTTTGGCTCTGAAAGCACTTACGGCTAACGCCACGGCAAGATAAGTTTTACCAGTACCTGCAGGTCCCACACCGATGACTATTGTATTGTTTTTTATGGCATCCACATATTTTTTCTGTCCGAGGGTTTTAGGCTTGATGGGCTTGCCCTTGGCACTGATGCAGATGCAGTCGGAACTGAGGGTGCTGAGCTTGTCGTCGTTACCTTCCTTCACCATGGAAATAACATAACGGATATTCTGTTCGTTTATTACTTCACCTTTGTTGATGAGAAAGAGAAGATTTTTTATTACTCGCTTTGCCTTATCGACGTTTTCTTCATCGCCCTTGATTTTAATGTCGCTGCCGCGGCAGACGATTGCCACGGAGAACTCCTTTTCGATAAGCTTTATGTTTTCATCGAAGGAACCGAAAAGAGAAACTGCCTGTTCCATTCTGTCTATACTGAAAGTCTGCTCGAACAAATTTTGCACCTCAATTAATATAAAAATTAATATACCTTTTGAAATTTTATCACATATTTTCAAAAAAGTGAATAGTTTTGCAGAAATTTTTGTGTAATTATTTTTATTTTTCGGACAAAATTGGCTTTTCTTCACCGATGAAATCGATTAAAGTATACTTCCCTTTAAAACTTAAGTCGTCCTCTGAGGCACTGATGCTTTCCTCTTCTGAAACAATTGTTGAATTGCTGTTCATTTTATATACGCCGTTCTGTATTTTTTCCAAAGCTATAATTGTTTTGTTTCTTCTGTCGGATTCTTCTCTTTCTGTTTTGCATACAAGATATTTTTCAATATAAAAGGGGAGATTATAGCCGTTGATATTCAGCGTTTCTCTTTCTGACAGCAGTATTTCATCAGTATTCACAGCCTGAATTCCCAAAGGTATTTCTAATCCGAAAAAGCCTATTTTATATTTTCTTTCTTTTACGGTGAGCTTCTGTAGTGTGTCGGGAGCTTTCCCGCTAAGTCGGATTTCTTTTTCGTGTAAGGCGGTAAGTTTACCCTTTGCGGCATAAAAGGTGGTAGACATATCTTCGTTAAGTATTGCACCGTTTATTAGCAGATCTCCTTTTCTCACTCCTGTTCCGCTTTTTACCATACAGTCACCGTAAAAGGTTTCGGCCGAAAGGATAACTCCGTCAAAATCTGCTACTATATTACAAGGTGTACGGTCCTCTGTTTCACCGATTATTCTGTTATCCTCACGAAGCTCGATTACTGCCATACTTCCCTTTATATTTACTGAAAGCCAGGTGATTTTACCGTTGTAATCCGAGGCAATATTTCTTGCTGCCCGTATTTCGTCGAAGCTGTTTTTTAAAGTTCCTGCGGAAAGACCGTAGTGTTCTGCCCTATGAAGAATTTCGCTTTCGCTTAGGGTATCATTCCCCGTAACATCCACACACCATACGAACATACTTAAAAGAAGATGAATTACAAGAAAAAGAGCGACACCTGTTACAAGACCGACTCTTTTACTGTATTTTCTGTACTTATATATAAGTCCGGTCTTACTTATTATGCTGATTTTTACTCCTGATTTATGCGCGATGGAACGAAGTTTAAAAAAATCACTGCGGTTTATGCAGAAGGTCATTACTTTGTCCTGAAGACATACATCCCACAGGTTTATCTTGCCCGAGTAGCAGAGGTTAAGAAATCGCTCCGGAAAACCTCCTTCGGCACATATCCGTACGTAGCCCCTTATGTATCTCAATAGTATAACTGCGTATTTCATATTACACTCCCGTAAAGTCCAGCGATAAGATATTGCCGCAGACACTGATCTGCTCTGAAGTATCGGATTTTATGGTAAGATCAGTTCCGGTGATTTTAATTATCAGTTTTTTGCAGTTTATCCGCACAAGCGATGAATTATACTCGATTATGCCTGCACAGCCTTCAATTAAAGCCTCTCTGTTTGAGCATAAATCAATATGCGGTATAAGCAGTTCGGACGTATCAAGAGGTGAGATAACGTCCAGTTGATGCTTTACTTTTTTCAGCATTTCAATCACACCGTTTCATATATTCTGATTAATATTTATGACAGGTGAAGTAGGAATATAATAAAATGTTTTTTTGTGAATAGATATATAATGAGGTGTTAATATGAAAACTTTGAGCAAAGGACACATTAACGTTAATTTCAATAAAGCAAGTATTTTCGTCATCCGTTATGCGATAAGCACTTTTTTTCTTTTTACAGTGGCTTTTATCCTTCTCAGATTTCCTGACTGTTCTGCACAGGGAGTAAAAAATGGTATTGATATTTGCCTTACCGCTCTTGTGCCGGGACTTTATCCTTTTATGATTCTTACCAATCTTTATATATCCTCGAAAGCGGCAGAGATGAGGTTTTCTCCCGTAGACAGAATTTGCCGTTTTATCTTCCGACTGCCGGGGTGCTGTGCTGCGGTAATTTTTTTCTCGCTTATCGGTGGACTCCCTATCGGTGCAGGAATGTCAGCGCAGCTTTATGAGAGGGGACTTATTTCAAAAGAGCAGTGCGGACGTATGATTTGCTTTTGCGTAAATCCGGGTCCTGCTTTCGTTATTTCTGTAGTCGGGCTTTCTGCACTGAAATCGCAAAAAACAGGTATTCTGATATATGTGAGTCTTATTCTGTCTTCACTTATTATTGGAATAGTTTCACGCTTTTTCGGTTCAGAAGCCGAAACATATAAAAATTCACCCGTAAAAGAATTCTCATCCGAAAGAAAATCGATAGTTGAGAATGCAGTTATAAAAAGTTCAAAATCAATTTTTGCCGTATGTGCGTGGGTTGTGGCCTTTTCCTGTCTTTCCGAGATGATTATTAATCTGGGCTTTTCAGACGGAACAAATAACTTTCTGATGTGCGTTACGGAAATTACCAAGGGCAGCCTTGTTGCTTCAGAAAATTATCCCGTACCTGTTGTTGCCGCTGTAATAGGCTTTGGCGGCATTTGCGGACACTTTCAGCTTCTCAGGTATGTTAATGCGGCAGAACTCAGATATAAATACTTTCTGGTGAGCCGTGTTATCAATTCGGGCTTATCTGCCGTTATATGCGGTTTATTGCTTAAGATTTTCCCGGTGGCGGAAGAAACATTTTCTATGGGTGTAAAACCTGAAAGAGGAGAATTGTCAGGGTCCGTGATATTGTCCGTACTGATGATAATAATGGCGGCGCTTTTCATTCTTGGGGATGACTACAGAGTTATCAGAAAAAAAGTTTAAAAAATACAAATTTTTTTCCAAAAAGCTATTGACATTACGATATGAAATAGATATAATAATGAGGCTGTGTGAGAAATGCAGCGAAATCCGGGTGTGGCGCAGCTTGGTAGCGCGCTTGACTGGGGGTCAAGAGGCCGCAGGTTCAAGTCCTGTCACTCGGACCAGTCGAAGAAGAACTGCTTGAAAGAGTGGTTCTTTTTTTTGTTTTATGCGGCCGATTGACCCACTGGGGTCAGGCATCGTCACCGAAGCGCTCCCTGCGGGAGATGAAGCGAGGCGAGGATGGCGCAGCGGTCAAAGTTCATAGGCGACCAAGCCGTAATGAACTTTGGGAACCGCAAGAGGTAGCCGCAGTGGGAGTCCTGTCACTCGGACCGGTTAAAAAGCTGAAACCTTAGAGAAATCAAGGGTTTCAGCTCTTTTTTTATTTCCTTATGATTTTGACATACAACCTCATTTTGTGTGGTTTTTTTATCAATTGCATACAAACTGCATACTGAATAACCGTTTGTTGACAAAACAACTGACAGATGATAAAATATATTCAAATACAGAATAAAGGAGAATAAATTATGAAGCGAGCAAAAAAACTAATTTCAGTAATTCTTACTCTTGTTATGCTTACATCCTGTCTGACTCTTTTCTCTTTTGCAGAGGAAGGTGCGGAAAAAGACAATAACTATCCTTTTATTCTCGTACACGGTCTCGGCGGTTGGGGTCAGTATGATGAAATTACAGAAACCTATCCTTATTGGGGTGCAGGCGCAGGTATGAGTGAGGGTGAAGGCGACTTCGTAAAGCTTCTTTCAGAAAACGGTTATGAGGCTTATGCTGTTTCTGTAGGTCCCGTTAACAGTGCGTGGGACAGAGTGTGCGAAATATATGCTCAGCTTACAGGTACTGTTGTTGACTATGGAGAAGCCCATTCAAAAGCTCACAGACACGCACGGTACGGCAGAAGCTTTGAAGGCAAACCGCTTATGGGCAGAGTGTGGTCTCCCGATGAACCCATTAATCTCATAGGTCATTCCTTCGGCGGTCCTGCAAGCAGACTGTTTGCTTCTCTTATGGCATTCGGTGACGAAGCTGAAATCGCTGCTACCGGCAGTAAAACCTCGCCTCTTTTTACAGGCGGTCACAGCAAGACTGTACACAGCGTAATCACTCTTTCGGGCTGTCATAACGGCTCCCAGATTGCTAACCTCATTGTTGACCCTGTAGTGCCGCTTTTCTTTATTGCCGTTATGGTTAATCTTATGAGTGTTTTCAATGATGGATCTACCGGCATGAATTCAGATCTTGCTCTTTCACACTTCGGACTTTCACCCGATGAAAAATCCGGAAAGATTGACTTTGACCTCAGAAGAGTCATTAATTATGTGAAGGCTAAGGATAATGCAGGTGTTGACCTCACAGTTGGCGGTTCTCAGGAGCTTAATGAGAAAATAAAAATGAGTCCCGATACCTATTACTACTCAATTTCAGGTACGGTTACAGAAGAAAACAAATGGGGCAGACAGGTTCAGACTCACGACACAACTCCGATTTTCAATACAACTACATGGCTTCTCACGCAAAGTCAGGGCCTTACTGTTGACGGAATAAAAATGGACAAGGAATGGGCAAACAATGACGGTATGGTGCCTTTAAAAAGCGCCCTTTATCCTCTTAATGAAAAAGAAAATGCTTTCCCTTATGAAGAAGCATTAAGTAAAAACAGTATTAATCCAGGTTCCTGGTATTATACGAAACCTATTTACGGTATGGATCACGGTGATTACTGCGGTACTACCGATGATTACCCTGAGGGTTACGAAAAGTTCTGGCTCGGTCTTGCTGAGATGGCTACAAGCAGATAAGATCTGATGTATAAAAAAGAGACTTACGCAGTCTCTTTTTTATTTCTGTTAACATATTGCACTTAATGAATAACCGTGTTATAATGTCAGAAAATATGATTATTAACACAGGAGGAATATATATGTCATATATCGAACTTGATTCAATGAACTTCGCAGAAGAAGTAACTAAAGAAACTGAAATGCCTGTTCTCGTTGATTTCTGGGCTCCCTGGTGTCAGCCTTGCCTGATGCTCGGACCTACCGTTGAGGAGCTTGCCGACGAGCTTGACGGCGAGGTTAAGGTGTGTAAGCTTAACTGCGACGAAGAAAACGAATACGCCATTATGATGGGAATTATGTCCATTCCCTGTCTTGTGCTTTTCGTTGACGGACAGGAAAAAGACAGACTTGTCGGTCTTCATACCAAGGAAGAGATCATTGAGTTTATAAATAATAATAAATGATTAAATGACCATAAAAGATTTCACCCTGTACTGAGCAATTTTTCGTTCGGTACAGGGTGTTTTTACATGTCTTCTAAAACAAGATTTTTAAATTCATCCGCATCAAAAAAGTCGTGAAGAGTGATGTTGAAGCCATCACAAAGCAGTTTTATAGTAACAATTCCGGGGTTGGTACTTTTACCATAAAGAATATTTTTTATGGTTGAAGGAGCGACCCCTGATGAAATCGCAAGAGCGTGAATGGACATTTTGTGTTCTTCGAGCAAATAAAGCAAACGGTTTCTTACAACTTTATAAGTGTTCATATTCAAACCTCCTCTTATAAATCAAGTATATAAATTTTCCTTGACACAAGCGGGCTATATATGATACTATAGGCTAAAGATAGCCTATAAATACGGTATTTGTGGAGGTGAATTTAATTTGCGTTTTTCTGTAAAGTTGATTTAACGCTATCTTTTATCAAAAATTAAAAAAAGGAAAGGATTATTAAATATGAAAAAATTTTTTGTGTTATTTTTAGCTGTTTTTGTATGTTTAACTTTATGTGCATGCTCATCTGGCTCTGATAATACGCAGACAAATGCGAATGATGAAGAGGTTGTGGAAACAACTGTAGCAGAAAAAGAAAACAAGACCATCGATTTCAGCGTAGACAAGGGTGAAATCAAATATGCCGGTATCGAAAAAGCCAACGAAGGCCTTTGCGATGAAGAAAATGTTTTGGTTGTAAAGTTTACTTTTACTAATAAACAGGATATTCCTGCACAGAGTCAGAATGTATTCGGTATAAAGTTTTTCCAAAACGGTGTAGAAATGAATGACTCTCTTTCTTGGTCTTCAAAGGGTGGAGATCAGTATGAGCTTGTAGGAAATTATTTTTCAAGTGTTTTGAATGGTGGTAGCGTAACTTACGGTAAACTTGTCAAACTTACTGATAATTCACCGATTACTATTATGGTTACTGAAAACGGAGCATCAGACAATTATCAGATGATGGAAGTTGATATAAATAAAGCTGGTTCGTCAAGCGAAGAAACCGATGAAACTGAAGGTGTTACCGATAACGCTGTAAGTGAAACAACTGCTTCTACTGTAAGTGAGCTTTGGTCAGCAGATTATTATGTTGACGACTTCGATGAACCTACAGACGAATGGTTTATTTTAAATAACTCCTTATTCACAGGTACATTCAGTAACAGTGCAACAACAGACTCAAAGCTTACAGTTCAGGCTCTTATTGACTGCAATAAAGAAATAGTATTTTTCTTATATGAATATGGTCGTAATCAAGTGAAAAATTCATCGGAAAATTATGTTGATGAATACAAAATCACTATGAGAACTGCTGACGGTAAAGACCATAATATTACAGGTACCGTTTACTGTGGCGGTGACAGACTTTTCATCGATGAACAGCATGTAGACACTGTATTAAAAGCTATCAAGGGAGAAGGTGATGTTAAGTTCCGTATTGTTAACAAAGAAAGAACTGTTGAAACATATCTCTTCACATTAAAAACAGAAAACTTTGCAGAGGTTTACAATTCCAAAGTAGGGAAATAAAAACATTTAATATGATTAAAACCGTTGTACCAGAGAGGAATTTTCTGGTACAATGGTTTTTCACTTTTATCTTATATTTTTCTGTCGGGACACAACCGTGTTCGGACTACATAGCTAATTATTTGTTTATTATGGGAATATATGATTAAAATTACGGTTAATGGTTTTTGTTGAATTGCGAACATAGCACGCTGTATCACTAACGGTATATTAAGTTCATATATTATTTCTGATTTTTTGTTGTAAAAATAAAAAAAGGACTCTCCCTTTCGGGAAAGTCCAAGGATTACCGATATACTAAAATCAGATAGCGCGAGTAACCTTACCTGAACGTAAGCAACGTGTGCAAGCGTAAACTCTTTTGGGTGAGCCATTTACGATAGCCTTTACACGCTTAACGTTGGGTTTCCATGTTCTGTTTGAACGTCTGTGTGAGTGGGAAACTTTGATGCCGAAAGCAACATCTTTACCGCAATATTCGCATTTTGCCATGTACCGCACCTCCTTAAAATAATTAAACATACATAAGCAGAAGATATAATAGCAGAAAAGAACAGAAAATGCAAGCCTTTTTTGAAAATATTTTAATTTATTTTTCGAAATCATTTTTTTATCTATTTTAAAAAAACTGTTGATTTTTCATTTTAAATAATGTATAATAGCTTCATCGAACATTTGTACGACACGGAGGATGAAATTATGGCAGATAAAAACAGTGCATTGAACGCCGCTCTGGCGCAGATAGAAAAGCAGTACGGTAAGGGTGCCGTTATGAGACTCGGTCAGACTACCGAAATGAATGTGGAGGCTATCTCTACAGGCTCACTCGGTCTTGACCTTGCCACAGGTATCGGCGGACTTCCGAAGGGCAGAATAGTTGAAATATACGGTCCTGAATCTTCAGGTAAGACTACTCTTGCACTTCACTGCATTGCTGAGGCGCAGAAAGCAGGCGGTGAGGCGGCATTTATTGATGCTGAACACGCTCTTGACCCTGTATATGCTAAAGGTCTCGGTGTCGATGTTGACTCTCTTCTCGTTTCACAGCC
>JAZNMU010000197.1:0-12067 GCA_045579865.1 Acutalibacteraceae bacterium | reverse complement strand
GGAGCGGAGGTGCCTGAGGAGACGGAACGCGAAGTGGCGCAGACACTTCCATACCAGACAAAATATCTGTGCGATGAGGGAGCAAAGGCAGCGACTTTCTTTTGCAAGTTATCATAAAAACACTCTGTACGCTCACTCTGTCGGTAAGGCAGATGATAGAACTGAAAATAACGGTAGACTTGCTACTTTATTTTTATTTATACGGCAGACTAAAGCAGTAATGAAAATCAGTTTATTACACCTTACTCCGTTACTTTTCTGTGTTCGGACGGTTTCCGACAAAAGAATGATTTTGGTTACTTTTGTCGAAACAAAAGTAACTCTGCGAAGCAATGCAACTTTATTTTTATGATTTACTTATCGGTAATCATTAACCGTTTCTCGCTCGAGCCGCTCGGGCGAAAAAAACTGAATGTTTCCTTGAAACAAAAATATAAATAGAACTCTGGCGGATAATATCCGCCCCTACCGATTAAGGCAGGTTTTATGCGTATTTAGCAGACACCGATCGTCCCCCTACGGTGTGAGCCTGTGCAAACTTCATCGGGTCGTCGAAGAGACCTACCCTGCATCGCCACAAAAAAAGGACAGCTCACAGTAAGCTGTCCTTTTACATTTAATTATTCAGTTCTGAGTGCCTCTACGGGGTCCTTATTAGCCGCCATACGTGACGGAACGAGACCTGCAATAAAGGTGAGGAACACGCTGATGGTAACCAGTGCCACAGCCGCACCGAAGGGAAGCACTGCTGCCGCATCGGTTCCCGTAAAGTATCTGAGAAGGATATTGATGGGTATTTCCAGAAGCAGGGTGGTGACTATACCCAGTATACCCGCCGAAAGACCGATGGTGAAGGTTTCTGCGTTAAACACGCCTGAAACGTCCTTCTTTGATGCACCGATAGCACGGAGAATACCGATTTCCTTGGTTCTTTCGAGAACGGAGATATAGGTGATAATGCCTATCATAATGGAGGAAACAACCAGAGATATAGCAACGAATACCACAAGCACATAGGTAACGATGTCGATAATCATTGTTACCGATGAAAGAAGTGCTCCTACGGCATCCGTAGGCTGAATTGAGTACTCGGGATGATTGTCAGCCGTTACCTGCTCATTATAATAAGCAAACATTTCCTTCAGCTTATCCTTTGCTTCGAAGCTCTTCGGATAGAAGTAAATTGCCTTGGGTGTATCTTCAGGCTGATAGCCTAAAACTGACATAGTATTATCGTAGGATCGCTTAGAGGTAACGGTATCGATATAAGCCTGCTTGAGAGCGATAACCTGCTCATCGTTTAGGAAACCTTCCACTAACTTTTTCTGAAGCTCACTCATTGAGCCGAAGCCGATGGTAGAGGAAAGGTTAATGTTTGTAATGTCGATTTTGGTAATATCTATACCGTCCACGAGGCTCATAAAGGGAGCAAGGTCAAGATATTTGATGTCGATGTCGTTAAGGTCAATATCAGCAAGGTCGAAATCGTTGACTGAAAGCTTTACGAAGTCAAGACCTGAAAGCACATCCTTGTCAGGTGAGCTGAGCTGTTCCTGAACTACCTGTGAATTGAGGGTCTGCTCGAGAGCATAGTCCATAAGATCAGAGGTGTAGCCGATACCGCCGGTACCTACAGCGATGAGGTTATCGTCCTGAGGACGGATGATACCTACGATGCTGATGTCCATACCCTGCTCATCAATAACCTTTCTCATAAAGGCCTTGTTTGCACTCTTATCCTGCCAGAGACCTGTCTTTTCATCCTTGACCATATACTGACAGTTAAGGACGAGCTTGTATTTGATGTTACAGATTTCCTCGTAGGTGTATTTTTCCTGAAGGTCGTGCTCCAGGTTACTGCCCGTACCGAGCGAGCCCATAACCTCTTCCATAAACTTGCTCTGATCCTTGAGACCGATACCGTGGAGAACAAACTCGTTTACTTCGTTGTTTATATCAAGAATTACAACAACTTCATTTTTGTTTTCGGGCAGACGTCCGTAAACAAGATTATAGTTATTGAGAACCTCTTCACCCTCACCGATAAGCTCATCCCAGATGTTAAGACTGGTACCGGTGAAGCTTTCAAACATATCAGTGCTTTCCTCACTGCCGCTCAGCTCGTCGATAACAGTATTGGGGCTTACCTGAATATAGTCCGGTGTGTCAACTCTGAAAACATTGAGCGGAGTGGTATATATATACTGAATATCGTTACACAGCTCGTCAAATTCCTTTTGATTGTCGCTGATGTATTTTTTGAAGGAACGAAGATTGTTTGCCGTCGCCTTTGAAACGAAGGTGTTAACTACCTCGGCTATCATACCATTGACGTAAACATTTTCTCTGTCGTGGTCCAGGTTTTTAAGATTAGCCATACCCGACATTGAGTTCATTACAGACTCAATATCCACCGACTCATTCTCAACGGAAAGCGGGAACGCCATAAGAGTATCTGTCTGCACATTATCCACGAAATTCTGAATACCCGTAGAAAGAGCAATAACCAGTGCGATACCGATGATACCGATGGAGCCTGCGAAGGCTGTAAGGAAGGTTCTGCCCTTTTTGGTAGCCAGGTTACGAAGGCTGAGACCGAAGGCTGTTTTAAAGCTCATTGAGGGCTTTTTACCCTTTTTCTTTTCTTCCTCTGCCTTCTGCTTTTCGTGCATAAAGTCCTTCTGCTCAGGCTCAAAGGGATTGCTGTCTCCGATTACCTTACCGTCCATGAAACGTATGATACGGTTTGAATAAGCCTCAGCAAGCTCAGGGTTATGGGTAACCATAATGATAAGCTTATCCTTGGAAATTTCCTTGAGTATTTCCATAACCTGTACGCTGGTTTCACTGTCAAGAGCACCTGTAGGCTCGTCAGCTAAAAGAATGTCGGGATTATTGATAAGAGCACGTGCGATAGCAACTCTCTGCATCTGACCGCCTGACATCTGATTGGGCTTTTTATGAATGTGGTCCTTAAGGCCTACCTGTTCCAGAGCAGCGATGGCTCTCTCTTTTCTTTCCTTTTTCGATACACCTGAAAGTGTAAGAGCAAGCTCAACATTTGCCAGAACAGTCTGATGAGGAATAAGATTATAGCTCTGGAAAACGAAGCCTATGGAGTGGTTACGGTAAGTATCCCAGTCGCCGTCCTTAAAGGTTTTGGTTGATTTGCCGTTAATGATAAGGTCACCGCTTGTATAACGGTCAAGACCGCCGATGATGTTAAGAAGAGTCGTCTTACCGCAGCCTGAAGGGCCGAGAATGGAAACGAACTCGTTTTCTCTGAAGTTTATATCAATATTGCGAAGTGCTTTGACAGCAGTATCACCTGTCTGATAATCCTTTACTATGTCTTTTAATATAAGCACGGCTCACACCTCCTGTGAATATTCTTCGTATTCTTCTTTCATTCTTTTCAGTTTAATTTTATTTCTGACTATCACACCTATAGGCACAAGCATAGCAGCGAATAAAATAACGAGAACGAAAGTATAGTTTCTTTCGGGCTTGTAAATAATGGTGGGCATATAATCCTCTTCAGTCGTGTCGGCAACTGTGGCTCTCTCTCTGAAGAACAGCTTATAAATCCACTCCGTAGCCTCGTCCACGGTCATGGCATTGATGTCATCGACCACACTCTGAATGAAGCTTTCGGCGATTCCCTCTGTTCCCTCGGGAAGCTGTGCACCGCCCATGGCACCTGTGCCTGTTTCCATAAGAGTATCAATAAGAGAAGCATTAGCCGGGTCCTTGATTGTCTGTGCCATAATTCTCAGAAGGCTTACGCAGAGAGCAGGCATATCCGACTGAATGTAGGTCACTGTGGCATACTGTCCTCCCACGGTTCTTTTGCTCTGCTTTTCCACGGCTGTGCCGAGAGAAGCAAAATAAGAAATATCCACTGCGGGAAGAGTGATACCGAGATCAACTGACGATAAAAGCTCTGAAGTAAGTGAGCTTAAATCTATTGTCTCTAGAGCAGAAAGATCCACAGCATTTTCCATACCGAGCTGTCCGAGAATACCCTTGAAGGGGAAGATAAGATTATCAATGCAAAGCTTTATTCCGCCGTTCTGGAGGAAGTAAAGAAGGTTGGGCAAAATCTGTAAAACAGTGTAAACCGGTCTTTCGATTATTCTGTCGAGAAGAGAAACGATGGGGTCGAGCAAAGCCTCAACGCCCTTGCCTTTATTATAAAGCACCTTGAATTCTTCGTGAGTTCTTACGGTGGAGTCCTCACAGCCCAGAGCCTCGTAAACAGGTATGATCGCCGTGTTATAACCGTTTGAGCCGTAAATTTCCACTGCATCGAAAAGGACGAATTTATCCTCTGCCAGAAGCATACCGAGAAGGCCCTCCAAGGGTGAAAAGGCAGAAGCCATAACCGAAACAAACTGTCTCTTATTACCTGTCTTTATTCCCAGGTCAATACCGTTTTCACCGATGCTGCTCCATTTCTTAACAGTGCGGAGATTTTTTGCCGCTGCAGAAAAGCCCTTGGCTTCGAGCGTTGCCGCAATACCCTTCGGCGTCACATCAATGCCGAGCATAGCGGAAACAGCAGAAATTTCCTCTGTTTCCAGAGCACCGAAAAGAGTTTTAAGAATCATTGACAGAGTCTTCGATGAATAAAGTTCCTTTTTTATAATGGCACTGAGAGATTTCTCTTCGCCCATTTCAGCCACAATCTGATCAAGAAGCTCGTCTACACCGTCTGCCACACGCTGATACTTTTCAGCAGTAAGATTAGGTGTGTAGGAAATCTGACCGGGAGTAAACTGCGGAAATGCCCACTGACTGTCATTGATGAGGGCACCTGTCTGATTGAAAAGAGAAATTATGAGGGAAATGAGGTCATCGGTTTCCTTGGCGAAAATGCCTGAGAGCATCTGCAGAGTCTGAGCATCCGCTTCGGGTAAAAGCTCACCGAGAGAGCCCTGATTGAGCTTGAGGGTGTCAATTATCCAGCGAAGCATAACAATGAAAACATCAGCCTTATCTGCCGTGACTGTACCGTCCTCGTTCACCGTACCCAGAGAAGCCATAAGCTGAAGGTCAACGGTAGCCATGGGAATGCCTGTCTGAGCAAGCATATCGTTTATATTAAGTGTAAAATTCTGCGTAAAGCTTTCCGTATTCGAAATGAAGGAAGCAAAGGATTCGATGGGAATAACCGTGGAAATATTGAGCACTTCCAGTCTCAGCGGTGCCATAAGAGTAGATACCGCACTGTCAAAGCCTCCGCCCGTAAAGTAGTAAGCTATTGACGGAAGAGAGGAGGAAAGTGTGTCACAGGGAGTTTCCAGTGCCTTCTCTGCGAAAGTCATAATATCATATACTATATTATATATCATACTGCCCTTATCCTTTTCTGCCTGAGAGTAAAAGTCCTCTGCAGAAAGATAATCCTCACAGCCCAGAGCCTTCATAGTGGGAATGATGGCTGTTTCGTAACCGTTTGAACCCTTGATACCTACGATAAGGTTAATGGAGTAAGAGCCTGAGCAAAGGAGGGCATAAAGAATATCGTTGAAGGGTGAAAGCATAGAGGAAACAGCAACAGCGAAGCCGCTTTTATCGGTTACATTCCACTTGGCACCCGTAAGGTCTGCCTCAGCCCAGGAGGAATAAGAGGAAAGCCTCTGAGCCACCTCGGGATAACGGTCGAGCTTTTTACTCAGACCCTTTACTGTGGTATCTATACCCACAGTACTCAGAGTATCGCCTGCTTCAGCTTCCAGAGCCTTATATATTTCCGTAAGCATCATCGAAAGCATCTTATCGGAATATATTTCTTTTAAAAGAATATCCTTAAGCGTCGTATTCTGACTGTCCATAAATCCGTCGATAGCCTTATCTGCCTTTTCGATAGTGGAAAGCACCTGCTCCTCAGTAACATTTTCGGGATATTCCACTATGGCAAAGCAGGGAAGAACGGAAAAGCACACGATAACAAGAGAAAGAAGCACTGAAAGCATTCCTTTGAATCCCTTTTTCATTTTCAAATCATTCACCTCTCCTTTCTTCGTTTTCCATAATATCAAAAAGTTTTTTCATAAGTCTTAAAAACTCCAGCGAATCCTTTTCGCCTAATTTTTCTATAATCTCCAAGGAATTTCTGATTGCCGCTTCCTTCAGCTCTTTGCTGTGAGCAGCACCTTTTTCGGTTATTTCGATTATAGTGCATCTTTTATCCAGCTCATCCTGCTGTCTGACAATATATCCCTTAGTTTCGAGGGCTTTTATAATTGCAGACAGTCTGGCAGGAGTGAAATCCGTATACTCAGCGAGCTTTGACGGGGTACTCATACCGCCCATTTCATCCAGAACAACAAGGAACAGGTCTTCACCCTTAAGTAAAAACCTACGCTTGGTAAGTACATTGCGCTTTTCCATATTGCTGAGCGTTTCCAGCATTTCTCTGGCAAGCATAACCGTACTCATAAAAAGCCACCTTCTCCCCCATTATTTAACACTGTTAAGTAATATATCACAGTATCAGTTTTTATTCAATAGAAAAACAGCTTTTTCCCGTAAATCTATGATTTGTTAAAAAAATAAAAATAAATATGTATTACTTAGGTTATTTTGACCACAAAATATCACATTGTAATTATATGTACCAACTATAAACGAAGTTTAAAAATATTTAACACCGTTAAATATTATATTTTAATAGTCTTTTATTGACAAAAACAGCTTCTGTGCATATAATATATGTTAGCAAACTAACAGTTCGCAGACTAACAAAAGGAGGCATCCATGGAAAACAGAAGAATAGGCTTCGAGCTTCACCGCTCCTCACGGATAGTGAAAAGATATATGGATAAGGACGCATCAAAAAGCTATGTGGAAAAAATAACAGGTACCCACGGTTGGGTAATAGGTTATTTATACAATAACCGTCACAGGGATATTTTTCAGAAGGATTTCGAAAAAGAGTTTGACATCCGCCGCTCCACGGCAAGCAAAATCCTCTCTCTTATGGAAAGTAATGACCTGATTATAAGAGAAAGCGTCCCCTATGATGCCAGACTTAAAAGAATAATCCTTACACCGAAAGCACTTGAAATACAGAGAGTAGTGGAAAAGGCCTTCGGAAGAATGGAAGAGGAAATCAAAAACGGTATAACCGACGAAGAGCTTGAGATCTTTTTCCGTGTCCTCGATAAGGTAAATAAAAATACGGAAAGGAATGACAGCGAAAATGATTAAACGGCTTTCAAAATGTATAAGAGAATATAAGGCTCTTACTCTGCTTACCCCCCTGTTTATGTCTTTGGAGGTAACCATGGAGGTCTTCATCCCCATGCTTATGGGTAAGCTCATCGATAACGGTATTTATAAAACAGACACAGGCTATGTGGTAAAAATAGGTCTTCTCCTTCTCGTGCTCTGCTCCTTCAGCCTTGCGGCAGGTGTGGCAGGCGGTGTAACGGCGGCTAAGGCCTCCTCGGGCTTTGCGAAAAATTTACGCCACGATATGTTCCATAACATTCAGAGCTTCTCCTTCGCAAATATCGACAAATTCTCCACCTCGGGTCTCGTAACAAGACTTACCACAGATGTTACAAATCTGCAGAACTCCTTTCAGATGATAATAAGAATAGCTGTCCGTTCCCCGGCTATGCTTTTATTCTCTCTGGGTATGGCTCTTTCCATAAATCCTAAGGTTTCTTTGGTCTTTGTGGCTATTATTCCCGTTCTCGCTCTTGCCCTCGGATTCATCGTTTCCAAGGCGCATCCCATTTTCAAAAGAGTTTTTAAAACCTACGACAAGCTCAATAATGTAGTCAACGAAAACCTTCACGGCATAAGAGTGGTAAAATCCTTCGTAAGAGAAGATGAGGAAAAGAAAAAATTTGATGCCGTTTCCGATAAAATCTACTCCGATACAAAAAAAGCCGAAGGTATCATCGCCTTCAATGCCCCCGTTATGCAGTTCAGCTCTTATCTTTGTATGATTCTTATTGCCTGGTTCGGTGCTAATCTTATCATAAAGACAAATGCAGTAGATATGACCACAGGCGAGCTTTTCTCCCTTATCAACTATACTATGCAGATTCTGATGAACCTGATGTCTCTTTCTATGATTTTCGTTATGCTCACTATGTCACGTGCATCGGGCGAAAGAGTGTGTGAGGTTCTCGACGAAAGAAGCGACCTTCACAGTCCCGAAAAGGCTGTCTTTGAGGTTGCCGACGGAAGCATAGAATTCCTCGGCGCAGGCTTCAGCTACTCCTCTGATAAAGATAAGCTCTGCCTGAAGGATGTGAACATAAAAATCGAAAGCGGTGAAACCGTAGGCATTATCGGCTCCACAGGCTCTTCCAAAACCACCTTCGTTCAGCTTATTCCCCGTCTTTACGATGTTACGGCAGGTGCCGTAAAGGTAGGCGGAAGGGATGTAAGAGAATACGACCTTGATACCCTGAGAAACGAAGTGGCTATGGTACTGCAGAAAAATGTTCTCTTCTCAGGCACCGTAAAAGAAAACCTCCGCTGGGGTAACGAAAATGCCAGCGACGAAGAAATGATTGAAGCCTGTAAGCTGGCTCAGGCAGACCCCTTCATAAAAGAAATGGAGGAGGGCTACGACACCTACATTGAGCAGGGAGGTACCAATGTTTCGGGCGGACAGAAGCAGAGAATATGCATCGCACGTTCTCTTCTCAAAAAGCCGAAAATCATCATTCTTGACGACTCCACCAGTGCCGTAGATACCAAAACCGATGCCCTCATAAGACAGGCATTTAAAGAATACATCCCCGAAACCACCAAAATCATCATCGCACAGAGAATTTCCTCCATCGAGGGTGCAGATAAAATCATCGTACTTGATGACGGTGAGGTTGCCGCCTTCGGCACTCACGGGGAACTTCTGAAAAACAGCGAAATTTACCGTGAGGTTTATCTCTCACAGACGAAAGGAGGAGAAGACAATGAGTAATCCACGTCCCGCACCGGGCAAAATGCCACCCCGTATGCCTATGGGCCGCCACGGCGGTACACCCGTAAGAATGAAGGGCGAAAAGCTTGACTTCAAGGTTATAAAAAGAATACTCTCTTATCTGGGCGCCAAGCAGAAAATACTTATGGCTGTGGTAGTGCTCTGCATCTTCCTTTCCAGTATTGCCACCATCTTTTCTTCCCGTTTCGTAGGCTCGGTTATCGATGACCATATCACGCCTATGCTCGAAAGCGGTTCGACGGATTTCGGTCCCTTCATAGCCACTCTTTTCAAAATGGCGGGGATTTTCCTCGTGGGTATCATAGCCACCTTCACACAGAACCGCATTATGGTAGTAGTGGCACAGTCGGTGCTTAAAAGAGTCCGTGACGAGATGTTCGCACATATGCAGACTCTCCCCATAAAATATTTCGACACAAACAGTCACGGCGACATTATGAGCCGCTACACAAACGACATCGACACTCTCCGTCAGATGATTTCAATGACCATACCTCAGGTTATCTCATCCATTGTAACCATAGTTTCCACCTTTATCGCTATGACGCTGGAGAGTATTCCCCTGCTTCTGGTAGTTCTTGTCTGCATTTTCATTATGATTACCGTAACGGGCAAGGTAGCCGGTAACAGCGGTAAGTTCTTTATGAAGCAGCAGCAGTCCCTCGGTGACGTAAACGGATACATCGAAGAAATGATAACGGGACAGAAGGTTATCAAGGTTTTCTGCCACGAGGACAAGACAAAGAAGGAGTTTGACGAAAAGAACGAAGACCTTTTCCGTAACGCCTACTCCGCCAATAAGTTCGTAAATATGCTCGGTCCCATCAATAACAATCTCGGTCATCTGCAGTATGTTGTTCTTGCCATAGCCGGCTGTTTCCTTGCCGTTATGACAGCACAGGGATTTTTCCCCGAAAAGGGATTTATGAGCATCTTCTCCCTCACCGCAGGCTCCGTAGCCACCTTCCTCGGCTATTCCAAATCCTTCACTATGCCTGTAAACCAGGTGTCCCAGCAGCTTAACTCCGTGGTTATGGCTATGGCAGGTGCTAAGAGAATTTTTGAGGTAATTGACACAGAAAGTGAACAGGACGAGGGCTATGTCACTTTGGTCAACGCAAAAGAAGTAAACGGTGAAATCACCGAAACTCCCGAGCATACAGGGCTTTGGGCGTGGAAGCATCCCCATTCTGACGGCACGGTCACCTATCAGAAATTAGAGGGCGAGGTCCGTATGTTTGACGTGGACTTCGGCTATGTACCCGAAAAGACCGTCCTTAAAAACATCACTCTTTATGCCGAGCCGGGACAGAAGGTAGCCTTTGTCGGTGCCACAGGCGCAGGCAAGACCACCATTACCAACCTCATTAACCGCTTTTACGACATCGCCGACGGCAAGATAAGATATGACGGCATCAACATAAACAAAATAAAAAAGAGTGACCTTCGCCGCTCTCTCGGTATAGTTTTACAGGACACAAACCTTTTCACGGGCACCGTAAAGGAAAACATCCGCTACGGCAATCTCGATGCCACAGACGAGGAAATTATCGAAGCGGCAAAGAAGGCCAACGCCCACTCCTTTATCTCCCGTCTGCCTCAGGGCTACGACACTATGCTCACAGGTAACGGCGCCAACCTTTCACAGGGTCAGCGTCAGCTCATTTCCATCGCCCGTGCCGCAGTAGCCGACCCTCCCGTTATGATTCTCGACGAGGCTACATCCTCCATTGACACCCGTACGGAGGCTCTCGTGCAGAAGGGTATGGATGCTCTTATGCACGGCAGAACGGTATTCGTTATCGCACACCGACTTTCCACCGTAAGAAACAGTGATGTTATTATGGTGCTGGAAAAGGGTGAGATTATCGAGCGAGGCACCCACGAGGACCTTATAGCGAAAAAGGGTAAGTATTATCAGCTTTATACGGGAGCGTCTGAGTTAGAATAAAGATCAAAGTGCAAAATTCAAAGCGCAAAGTGGCGCTTAAGGTTGAATAAAATATAAAGCAACAGTCCGCCAAGTCAGATTTATTTGGCGGACTGATTTTGTTTGTCAGTATTATGTAGGGACACAATGCATTGTGTCCGAAAACTACCGCAAACCTTATGGAATTTCGCTTAATATTTTCGTTTCAAGGAAACATTCAGGCGTGATAGCTTCGCAGAGGTACTTTTGTCCTTGCCAAAAGTACCCAAAAGCGCTTTTTTTCGTCGGAAACCGTCCGAACGCAGAAAAGTAACGGAGTAAGGTCTGATGAACTGATTACCGTTACCGCCTCAGTCTGCCGTTCAAGTAAAAATATCCACCGTAGTCTACCGTTATTTTCAGTTCTACGCACTGCCTTACCGACAGAATGAGCGTACGCTGTGCTTTTCAGAGAAGCTGTACAGGAAAATCGCTGCCTTAGCTCCCTCATCGCACAGACATTTTGTCTGGTAGGGAAGTGTCTGCGCCACTTCGCGTTTCGTCTCCTGAGGTACCTCCGCTCCGACATTCGCTTCCCGCTCTATGTGCCTTTTCGAAAGGTTCTACGGTCAGCTTCGTAAACCTTCAGATTTATGTCCGCGTAAAAAAGAAAAGAGGGTTACAGAAACTTACTTTTAAATCCGAAGCCTTATCGGCTGTCTTTGCCCCTGCCACGGGGCAACCCCTCTGGCTCTTACCTTTTTGAGGTACTGAAAGAGTTAATATGCGTAATTGTGGTTTTGAACGGGGTCAGATGAAATAAAATTTATACTGTAAAACGGCAGTTTCCTGTCTGCGACCATGCCACGGGTCGCCCACAAGGGAAAGTAATTGTTTCTGAACTGATTAATAAAACCGAACTCTTAATGTATAATCACACTTAACTTAACAGCACGCTCTTTTCCCGCCAAAAGAAAAGGGCGCTTTGTTTACTTTGGCGCTCTTCGATGCCAAAGTAAAAGCCCGAGCGGCTCGAGCGGAAAAGTACCTGAATGTTTTTGAACTGTAAACTACAAACTGAATTCTGGCGGATAATATCCGCCCCTACCGATTTAAGGCAAGGTTTTATGTGTATTTAACAGACGACCGATGGTCGCCCCTACGGTGTGTACTGTGAGGTTTGCGGT
>JAZNMU010000196.1:0-2062 GCA_045579865.1 Acutalibacteraceae bacterium | reverse complement strand
CCGATGTAGCAGGAGCCGAGTCCCATACTTTCGGCGGCGACTACTACGTTCTGTGCGGCGATAACTGCATCCTCTACGGAGATGAAAAGGTCGCCCTCACCTGCATTTTTCGGCTCAAGACCGATACTGCGGTAGGCATCGTCCCATTTTTTACAGTCGGCACAGAAAATAAGCACCATCGGTGCAGTTTTTATGAAGGGCTGATTGTCACAGGAAATGGAGAGCTTATCTTTGATTTCCTGACTTCTTACATCTATAATGGTGTAAAGCTGCTGATTACCTGCAGTGGGTGCCTCGGAAGCGGCGAGGAGCAAAAGTTCTCTGGTTTTTTCGTCTACATCACAGTCCGTAAACTGACGGACGCTTTTTCTGGCATAAAGACTTTTTATTATTTCGTTCATATTAACACTCCTTTTGGGAATTATATCATAATTTTTACCAAAAAAAACAATAGAGCATTATTGAAAAAGTGTAATTTATGTGTTATTATAAGATGAAACATAAGGCAAAGGAGAAAATAAAATGAAAGTAATCGTAATGAATGACCCTCTCGAAATTTCAAAGGAAGCGGCTCATATAATCATAAAGCAGGTAAACAATAAGCACGGAAGTGTTCTCGGCTTTGCTACGGGTGCTTCACCTGTTGAAACTTACAAAAGAATTATCGAAGCCTATGAAAGAGAAGAGGTTTCCCTTAAGTACATAACCACCTTCAATCTTGATGAATATGTAGGTCTCGACAGAGAAAATGTAAACAGCTATTTCTACTTTATGAAGGATAACCTTTTCGGTAAAACAGATGTGGACTTTGACCGTGTAAATTTCCTTTCAGGTACTGCTGAGGATATGGAGGCGGAATGTGATCGCTACAGCCGTAAGATAAAGGAAAGCGGAGGTATTGACATTCAGCTTTTTGGTATCGGCACTAACGGACACATCGGCTTCAATGAGCCCGGTGATAAGTTCGCTGACGGTCCCTTCGCAGTAAAGCTTACTCAGAGCACCATTGACTCAAACAAAAAGTACTTCGAGGCTGTGGGCGACACTATGCCCGAATACGCTCTTACAATGGGTATCGGCGATATTATGAGAAGTAAAAAAATTATTCTTATTGCCACAGGTGAAAGCAAGGCAAAGGCAGTGAAGGAGCTTGTCGAAGGTGAAGTTTCACCCTCCTGTCCCGCTACCATTCTTAAGCTGCACGCTGACGTAACCGTATTTCTTGACAAAGAAAGCGCATCACTTCTTTCTCAGGACAGATAACTACAGAAAGGTGATTCCTGTTTGTGAATCGTATTTGATATGAGTATTGATAACAAAAAGTTAAAGGTATGTCCTCAGATAACCGACACTTCTGTTACCGATAAAGGCGAAATCCGTATTCAGTGGACGAATGTTCCTCACGCTGATAAATATGCTGTCAAACGCTCGGATAAAATTGACGGTGAGTTTCAGCTTCTTGCCTGGGCTACAGGTACTGAGTATATTGATAAAACAGCCAAGGAAAATATAACCTATTGGTATAGAATCGTTGCGCTGAAGGTTCTGCAGAAAAAGAGAAACTCAAAGAAGATGAGTCCTCTTGCGGCACAGGTTATTTCAGGTATACCTGCTCCGGAAGAACTGAAGGTTAAGAGTAAGGATTCGAAAATCAGGCTTGAGTGGAAAAGTCCTTCAGGCATCAGTTCTTTTCTTGTGTATCGCAGGAATGAATATTTTAATCAGTTGATACCGATCTGTGTTGTCGAAGGTAACAGCTTCACCGATAAGGATGTGGTACAGGGACAGCCTTATTATTACAGTGTGCAGAGCCTTTGCGAGGGTGGAGGACACGGTAATTTCAGTAAAGAGGTTTCCTGTGTGAGTCTTGATTCGGGTGAACTCGTTTCCGTTAAGGCAAGATTTTTCAGAAAGGTAGACCTTAAGGCAAGAATAGTCGCAGGTGCTGACGGAAATATTTTCGAGCGCAGTGAAGACGGGGAAACCTTCGAAGAAATCGCCAGAACCGACTCTGATGTTTCTCTGAGATATACAGACACGGCAAAAAAAGCATTCACAGTAT
>JAZNMU010000195.1:0-4750 GCA_045579865.1 Acutalibacteraceae bacterium | reverse complement strand
CCTGAGGACCAGCTTGAAATCCAGATGGAAAGAAAGACTATCTATGACTGCCTTATCGCCTACGCTGAGGAATGCGGCGTTAAGTTCGAATTCGGCAAGGCTATTGACGGTCCTCTTATGCTCGGAAACCGTGTGGCAGGTGTGAAAACCGGTAAGAAAGATATTTTTGCTGACCTCGTAATCGATGCCTGCGGTATCAATTCACCCCTTCGTATGAATCTTCCGAAGCATCTCGGCATTCAGAATGAAGCGCAGGAATTTGAGCGTTTCTATGTATGGAGAGGCTTTTATGAAAAAATTGAATGCGGTGAGGTGGAAGATAAATTCAAGGTACTCCTTTTCCATAAGGGTAAACTCGGTATTTCCTGGGTTGCCGCAGAAGAAGAATACACAGATATTCTTATCGGCAGATTTGCTCCCATTGATGAAGAAGAGGTTGAGAAGACTCTCGAATATCTTCGCGAAGAGAATCCTCATCTCGGCAAAAAATTAGTCAGAGGCGGAGAATTCGTAGAGATTCCCGTAAGACAGCCTTTAGGCGTTCTGGTGGCTGACGGTTATGCCGCTATCGGCGACAGTGCATTTATGACTGTTCCTATTATAGGTTCCGGTATTGCCAACAGTATGAAAGCCGCCGCAATTTTAGCAAATGCCGTTATCGACGATAAAACTGAAAGCTACAGCGGTGCTACACTGTGGAAGTATCAGACCGAATTTTACAACAAAATCGGTGCTGCACTTGCTCCCCTCGCCTGCGTTAAACTCCTTCTTACAAGACTCGAGTGTGATGAGCTTGACTACATATTCGAAAAAGGTATTCTCAACGCTGACGATATGACCATCGGTGCTGACTCCACAAGCCTCGGTGCTATGCTCGGCGGTATGAGCATCGACGATATCAAAATCAAGGTCGGTGGCCTTATAAACAATACCGATGTGCTCAAAAAGGTTATCAAGCTCGGTACTGATATTGTCGCTGTTACCGCCGTTACCGCTGCCATGCCTAAGGAGTATAACCTTAAAAAGGTATGCAAGTGGGTAGAGAAATATAATAAGTGTTTTAAAAGATAATGCGGAAATACCTCTCAGTCACTCCGTGACAGCTCTCCTTTCAGGAGAGCCTAATTATGCCTCTCCTGAAAGGAGAGGTGGCAACCGATAGGTTGACGGAGAGGTTTAATAACACAAATTTATCCCACAGAGATGATTGTTTGTCTCTGTGGGATTTTAATTTATTTAATTAACAACTTTGCGTGGCGGAATAACTTCTGCCGTTATAAAAAACTTTATCCGCGATTTCGCATTCCGCATTAATCACCCCAGCACCGGTGTAGCAACAAATTCAATCACAGGCTCGCCCTTTATTCCGTCAGACTCAAAAATTATAATTTCGTTCTCCCCTTCTTTAAGAAGTGAAGCGGGAATATACAGAGTTTGCTGAGGTCCTATCTCCCAGTATCTGCCGATATTGTAGCCGTTTACGGTTACGAAGCCCTTAGTGAAATTATCGAGCTTAAGGAAGGTATCAAAGGCTTCATCGACAGTGAAGGTGCCTTTATAGAAAACAGACTTTTCATAGGGTTCTTCTTCTGAATAAACCACCTTATCAAGATTATCCATAGGAAGAGTGTATACATCCCAATTAAAATGAATCTTGTTGCCGAGAAGACATCTGCCTGCTATACCCTTTTTACGCATCATCTTACTGCCGAAATTAGCTCTGCCCATATTCTCGCAAAGAACGGTAAGTCTGTCCCCTGCTTTGGCAAAAAACTCAGTTTCAAGAGAGTCGTTTATATACACGATGCCGACAAGGTCTTTATTAATGTAAATCTGTGCTCTGTCGCCGAGGCTTTCAAAGGAAAGCTTCACATTTTCATAATCTCTCCCGAGCACGGTAGTATAAGCAATATAGCCGTAGCCCTGACCGTATTTTTCCATACAGAGAGGTACATTGGAATGAACAGGAGCGGAAAGTTTGTCGAGATTTTCAAAGATACCGCCCTTTTCGGTGAGAGTGAATTTGCCGTAGGCTTTCTTGACTCTGTCAGCGGGTATCTCAGGTAAATCCTCCCCTGTATGCTTCATAATGATATTTCTTATAGCGTGATATTTAGGTGTCACATCACCGCATTCCGTAAGAAGTGCATCATAATCATAGCTTGTAACATCAGGAGCAAATCTTTCGTAGTGGTTGGCACCGCTCATAAAGCCGAAGTTTGTGCCACCGATAAACATATACATATTGACACTACCCTTGGTCAGCATATCGTCTACTGCTTTGGCATAGTCCTCGGCAGAGGTAGTGTGATGGAATTCGTCACCCCAGGCATCAAACCAACCGTTCCACATTTCCATACACATTTTCGGTTGGTCAGGGAAAAGCTCATCGTGGGCACGGAAGTTTTCTTCTACTCTGCTGCCGAAATTGAGAGTTGCCATACATCCCTCTATATATCCGTCTAAAAGGTTATCCTTGCTCGTACCGTCTGAGGTAAAGAGGGGTACATCAATCCCCTTTTCACGGTAGCTGTTATAAAGATACTTAAGATATTCTTTATCGTCACCGTAATAGCCGTACTCGTTTTCGCACTGAAGCATGATAACATTTCCGCCGTTAGTGCAAAGGTGAGGCTTCACCTGCTCAAAGAGCTTTACGAGATAACGGTCAAAATATTTTATGTAAGCCTTGTTACTGCAACGAATTTCGATTTCATCATCGGCCTGTATCCACCAGGGCAGACCGCCGAACTCCCACTCAGCACAGATATAAGGACCCGGTCTTACTATTGCCATAAGACCCTCTTCTGCGGCTTTCTGCAGGAAAAGAGAAATATCAAGATTACCCTCGAAATCGTACTCTCCAGGCTGCTTTTCGTGAAGATTCCATGCACAGTAGGTCTCTACACAGTTACAGCCCATAGCTCTCATCTTTTTAAAAATATCCGTCCAGGTATCAGGCATATTACGGAAATAATGTACAGCACCTGAGATGATTTTAACGAGCTTACCGTCCTTTAAAAATTCACTGCCTTTGATTTCAAAAGTCATATTTACACCACCTATTGTTTTCTCTATAGAATTATATCATCATATTTATCCGTTATCAATATTTATATCTTTTTTCTTAATACTTTTTACCATCATAACCGATGCGAGAACGAAGACACAAAGCAGAACAAAGAGGAAATAGGGAAATATACCTGCCGAAACCTTTTCAGCGAGAATGCCGAACAGTGGCGGAAGGGTCATTATTCCCACATAGGTAGAGGCGAGCTGTACACCGATTACCGAGGAGGAAATGTCTCTGCCGAAAAGAGAAGGCACGAGATAGGAAAGATTCGGAAAAGTAGGCCCCATACCGAAGCCGAAAAGTAAAAGTCCCGCAGGCGCCACAACCGAAGGAAGAGGTAAGGCTATTATAACCGAAGCTGAAAGCAGAATACCGACACAGATGTAAAGTATCTTTTTACTGCCGAGCTTATTTCCGAAAACACCTGACATAAACCTGCCGAGGGTCATACCCACATAAAAGAGCATAGCGGTTTTAGCCGCCCTTTCCGGGCTGAAATCCTTATATTCAGCAAAGAATGTACTGCTCCACACCCCTGCCGTATATTCCGTAGCACAAATCAGATAAAACACGATACAACTTAAAACCACGGAAGGCATCTTTGCCATTTCCTTAAGAGTCAGTGTTTTAGGAACTGTCTCCTCCTGCTGAATGTGTTTTTTCTCTTTCTTTTTCCAGTAAGGTACTGCACAGAAAATCAGAAAAGAAATAGTCAGCTGAATAAGTCCTACGGTTATGTAAGCTCTTCTCCAGTTATTATCGTCACTGAGACATAGTGACACGAGATAAGGACTTAGCGTCACTCCGAGGCCGTAAAAGCAGTGCAGATAGCTCATCTGCGAGTTGCTGCAGTAGAGAGCCACAAATCCGTTCAAAGCAGAATCAACTGTACCTGCTCCCATCCCGAGAGGAATCGAAAGAAGGAAGAAAAACACAGGACTCTGTGAAAATGACAGACCGATAAGCGCCAATGCCGTCATAAGTGCGCTTACAGCTGAGACTAAGCCTGTACCGAATTTCGCTGTTAATCTTGTGCTGAGTAAACAAGAAATAACCGTACAACCGCTGACAGTCATACCGATGTAACCCGCCAAGGAAACAGGCAGGTTGAGGTCGCTGTAAACAGCGGGCCACACGGTACCGAGGACCGAGTCGGGCAGACCTACCGCAATATAAGAAACAGCAATAATCACAAGTAAAAGCATTATATTTTCTCCTTTTCCAGTTTTTTGAAAATATTACGCATAATTATAACAGCGACAATTGCCAGGACAAGCTCGGAACAGTACTGTGCCCAGGAAAGACCGTAAAGCGGGAAAATTTTATTAAGAATAAACAGCGCCGGTATTTCAAGAATAATCTTTCTTGTTACAGCGAAAATCATCGCATTTTTACCGTTGCCGAGAGACTGGAACACACCTACAGCAAGGAAGTCAAGACAAAGAAAAGGCAGCGCCGCACTGAATCCCTTGATAAGACCTGCACCGCAAATAACTACCTCTTCATTCTTCATAAACAGAGTAATTAACTCTTCTCCTCCGAGGAAAAGTGCAATTACCGCAGCCGTGGCAAGTGAGGTTATAAGTGTGCCGGTGAAGGTGACGGTGTTCCTCATTCTCTTATAATTCTTTGAGGCATAGTTATATGCAATAAGAGGTGCAATACCCAAGTCGGATC
>JAZNMU010000194.1:0-2255 GCA_045579865.1 Acutalibacteraceae bacterium | reverse complement strand
TTTCTCTTCTTTTTCGGAAAGAAGCTCAGAAAGGTCGGGGCTGTCCTTGGTGGCAGCGGGGAGACACATAGGCGGAAACATAACGCACCACCAGTTTTTACCCTTGCCCTCGCCGATGATGACTCTGACAGCGTTATAGTAGCCTGCGGGAAGAGTCACGCTTTCGTACTGCCTGGTAGGGAAGTATGCTCTGCCTAAAACCACATTTACGGGGTAATCACAGCCTGATTTTCTAAGAGTCCGTTCTGCGCTTTCCCGAAGAAAATCAAGAGAATCAGCTATCTTTTCTTCGGCCTGAATTACCGTCTCGCTACCGTGAAAAATGCTTTCTCCGTCACGGAGAAGCTCGTCTCTTACGGCATATTTTACATTTTGGTCAGTTACTGAATCAGAGGCAGCGATAACGTGGAGGCGGAGCACCTTTTCTCTTATTCCCTCACAGCTGTTTTCAAAGGAAAGTGTGGAAAACACCGTGAAAACAAGAGCAACGAGAGCAGATATTTCAATAGCTTTCAGTTTCATAATTAAACCTCCGAGGTTAGTCTGATTGTTGTAAATTATTGGAAAGCTTTTCCTGAAATATTCGCCTTACCATAAAAAGGTATGTTAAATAATTTTTAGACTTATTGACAGAAGGGTATTATAGATAATATGATATTATTTGAAATTTAAGCAAAAAGGAGTAATACTATGGATACATTTGACAGAATCTGTGATATAATAAGAGAGAATATGGGCTTTGACGAGGATGTTACCTTTACTGAGGAAATGACCTTCGGAGAAATGGAGTTGGACAGCCTGGATGTGGTGGACTGTATAATGGAAATAGAGGACACCTTCGAAATATCAATCGAGGATGCAGAGCTTCAGCCGTTAAGTACACTCGGTGAGCTTGTTGAAATAGTCAAAATAAAAAAAGGAATGTAAAAAATGGAAAATATAAGGTATATAATGTGGGACTGGAACGGAACACTTTTAGATGACCTGCAGATTAACTTTGAAATCGAAAATACCCTTCTTCGCAGAAGAGGACTCAAGGAAATGGAAAGCATAGAGAAATACCACGAGGTTTTCGCTTTTCCCATTATTCGCTTTTATGAAAGAATGGGCTTTGACCTTGAAAACGAAAGATTCGAGGATATAGCCAGAGATTATGTTTATGAATACGAACAGCGCTTTCACGAGGCGGAAATTTTCGAAGATGCAGAGAGTGTTATAAGATATTTCCGCACAGCAGGTATAGAGCAGATTATCCTGTCGATGACGGAAAACAAATGGCTTTTCTCTCAGGTTGCTTTCCACGGTATCGACCATCTTTTCTCAGATATCCTCGGTACAGGGGATATCTATGCCCGAAGCAAGGTGGACATAGCGAAAAAATGGATGGCGGAAAAGGGTGTTTCAGGAAGAGAGGTGCTTTTCGTCGGTGACACCACCCACGACTTTGAGGTGGCACAGAGTATCGGCTGTGAGTGTGTTCTTATCGCTCGGGGACATAACAGCAGAGAGGCTTTAGAAAAAACAGGGGCAAAAGTAATTGACAGTATAAGTGAGCTTATAGGATAAAAATCAATATTTCAGGCAAAAATTTCCCTTTTCGTCTTGATTTATTTCCGATTTTGTGGCTTAATATAAAGTGACATAAAAATATAAAAGGAGTTACATAAAAATGGAACAGGTAAAAAGATTACGCTATTTCGTTGACGGTCAGTGGTTAGAATCAAAAACTGAAAAATATATGCCCGTCTACAACCCCAGCACAGGTGATGTTATCGCTGAAACACCCTGCTGTACAGCAGAAGAAGTAGAACAGGCTATTGCCGCCGCTAAGGCAGCATTCCCCGCCTGGTCAAATACACCGGTTATGAAAAGAGTTCAGGTGCTTTACAAATTCCGTGAGCTTCTTATCGAGCATCTTGACGAGCTTTCAGAGCTCTGTGCACTCGAGCACGGTAAGGTGCTTTCCGAGGCAAAGGGTGATATCCTTAAGGTTAAGGAGCCTGTTGAGCTTGCTATCTCTGCTCCTATGTCTCTTTTAGGCGACGCTATGAGAGATACCTCAAACGGCTATGACACCACTCTTTACTATGAACCCGTAGGTGTTTTCGCTGGTATCGTACCCTTCAACTTCCCCGGTATGATTCCTATGGGATGGATGGTTCCCTGCTGTATCGCATCAGGTAACACCATCGTTCTTAAGCTCGCATCAATGACTCCCATGACCGCTATGAAGCTTAATGAGCTTCTCTGCGAAG
>JAZNMU010000193.1:0-15767 GCA_045579865.1 Acutalibacteraceae bacterium | reverse complement strand
TGAGTGCCTTTGCATCAAACTGGGGATGAAGGAGAGTGTCAAGGTTTCTGGGGTCGATCATTGCTACAGCTTCTTCCTTGGTCTTGTGACCTTCAGCAACGAGGTCAACAGCGATCTGAAGAGCAGCCTGAGCAGTTCTCTTACCGTTTCTGGTCTGGAGCATATAGAGCTTTTCGTTTTCAACGGTGAACTCCATATCCTGCATATCGTGATAGTGGTTTTCAAGAAGAGCACAAACTTCTGTGAACTGCTTGAAAGCTGCGGGGAACTTTTCTTCCATTTCAGCGATGGGCATCGGAGTTCTTACGCCTGCAACAACGTCTTCGCCCTGTGCGTTTGTAAGGAATTCACCCATAAGCTTCTTTTCACCGGTAGCGGGGTCACGTGTGAAAGCAACACCTGTACCGCAGTCTTCACCCATGTTACCGAATGCCATTGCCTGAACGTTAACGGCAGTACCCCATGAGTAGGGAATATCGTTGTCACGGCGATAAACGTTTGCACGGGGGTTGTCCCATGAACGGAAAACAGCCTTAACAGCGCCCATAAGCTGTTCTTTGGGATCTGTGGGGAAGTCTTCGCCGATCTTAGATTTGTATTCAGCCTTGAACTGTTCTGCGAGTTCCTTGAGGTCAGCAGCGGTGAGCTCAGTATCCTGAGTTACGCCTCTGTCTTCCTTCATTTTGTCGATAAGCTCTTCGAAGTATTTCTTACCAACTTCCATAACAACGTCAGAGTACATCTGAATGAATCTTCTGTAGCAGTCATATGCCCATCTTTCGTTGCCTGACTTTTCAGCCATAACCTTAACAACGTCTTCGTTAAGACCGAGGTTAAGAATTGTATCCATCATACCGGGCATAGATGCACGAGCACCTGAACGAACTGAAACGAGAAGGGGCTTCTCGAGGTCGCCGAACTTTTTGCCGGTGATTTCTTCCATCTTTGCGATGTTTTCCATAATCTCAGCAACGATTTCGTCGTTGATCTTACGGCCATCTTCATAATACTGTGTGCAGGCTTCTGTAGTGATTGTGAAGCCCTGAGGAACGGGAAGGCCAAGATTGGTCATTTCAGCGAGGTTAGCACCTTTACCGCCGAGAAGCTCTCTCATTGTGCCGTTGCCTTCTTTAAAAAGGTATACCCATTTTTTGCTCATTGGAATCTCCTCCTAAAAAATAATTTATTGGTTTAAAGTTACAGCCGGGAGAGTATAGAAATACCTACCTACTGTTTCATCCTTTAGTTTAACAGATTTTTCGCCCCTTGTCTATTGTTTTTTTACATATAGATTGCCGTTTTTTACTGTCAATTTTGTCAAATTTTACAGAGATTTCTGCTCCGCTTACCGTCGGGTTGAATATTATGTTAATTTTTTTCCTTATATATAGAAATTAAGGTAAGTTTATGTTAGAATGGTACATTGATATAGAATCAAATATTACAATTTGCATTTATCAAATGCGCAATCGAGCGGAAGACCTTGGAAGCAGCGAGTGATATTCGCCAAATTTGCAATGTAAGCAATCTGAGGCGGAATGATCCTGTTCCGACGTAAAAATCGCTGAAATCTTACAGTATGAGCACCTTTCATTACACTTTCTGTTTCAGGGTAATGCTGTCAGCTTAAGGTTATGTTACTGTAGTCCGTCAGAAAAACAGATAAATCCGAAAAGGAGAACAGATATTATGAAAATCAATAAAAAACTTTTAGCTTTAATCGCAGTAATCGTAATCATCGTTACTGCAGTGTGCCTTATCACTTTCACGGGAAAGGATGAGCCGGAAACTACTGCTCCTGCCGAGGGACAGCCCGTAACCGTCAATCTTGAGCCCGAAACTACGAAGAAGCCTTTAATCAAGCCCGACTATGACACAAGAATTACCGTCACTCTGCCTATCGAGGTAGTAGATAAGGAATACGGCGATAATCTGGAGGCCTTCGCAGAAGCCAAAGGCTACGACTCCATACAGAAAAAGGGTGACGACAAAGTAAAAATCCGTATGCGTGAATATTCCTACAGACTTCTGCTGACCTCTGTGGGTATGGAAACCGTAAGCGGTATCGGCTATGCTATGGACTCGGGGGATTATCCCTTCATCACTGATCTTGCCAAGTATAACGATGACTTCAGCGAGGTTATTTTTGCCGTTGATAAGGAAAAATATGCCGAAGCAGAAAACAAGGATGAATTTTTCAGTGTAATGGCTGTTTACTGTCTCTATTATCAGGAGTTTAACGAAGACAGTGACGGCAGATGTAGAATCACCGTCTGCGAGGACGGCACGAATATTCTCATCGAGACAAGAGAAATAAGCGAGGGAGACCTGAAATGAGTTTTATCGAATTTGAAAATGTTTACAGAAGATACCAGACGGGAGAAATCGTTATCCCCGCAGTAGACGGTGTCAGCTTTTCCATCGAAAAGGGTGAGTTCTGTCTTATCGTCGGTACCAGCGGTGCGGGTAAATCCACCGTGCTTAATATCCTCGGAGGTATGGACAGCTGTGACGACGGTAAGGTGCGTGTAGCGGGCAGACCTATCACTGACCTTTCCAAAAGCGAGCTTGTTGATTACCGCCGCTATGAGGTAGGCTTTATCTTTCAGTTCTATAACCTCGTACCGAACCTTACTGCCCTGGAAAATGTGGAGCTTGCCACTCAGATGTGTAAAAAGCCCGTAAAGCCCGAAGAAATTCTGGCGAGAGTAGGCCTTAAGGAACGTCTTGACAACTTCCCCTCACAGCTTTCAGGCGGTGAACAGCAGAGAGTTTCCATCGCACGTGCTTTAGCAAAAAATCCGAAAATACTCCTCTGTGACGAGCCGACAGGTGCTCTGGATTACCGTACAAGTAAGCAGATACTTTCTCTTCTCCACCGTCAGTGCAGAGAGACGGGCACTACAGTTGTTGTCATCACTCATAACCAGGCTTTAGCCGCTATGGCTGACAGAATCATCACCATGCGTTCAGGCAGAGTGGTACAGATAGCAGTCAATGACCGACCCATTCCCGTAGAAAAGCTCGAATGGTAAAGATGAACATACAAGTTTAAGGAACATATGAAATGAAGAAGAAAATCAACACAATTCTCATAACCGATACGATACGGACTGTCGAAAGGTCTTTTTCGAGATTTATTTCCATAATCTCCATCGTTGCTCTCGGTGTCAGCTTTTTCGCGGGTATGAATGCCATCGCCCCGAATATGTATGACACGGCGGCAAAGTATGTGGAAGACAGTAACGCTATGGATATACAGATTATATCCACGGCAGGTCTTACGGAAAACGACCTTGCAGTTATCGGCTCCGTGACAGGTGTCGAAAGCATAGCCGGCGAAAAATTCGTTGACGGCGTGGTCAAGGTAAACGGTGAGCCGGTAAATGACATCGACGGCTCGGAAATGACAGTCCGTGCTTATAATCTCGACATAAATAAGGTCTATGCCGCCGCAAACGGTGCAGATGACCCTTACTATATGAACCGTCCTCAGTTGGTGGACGGCTCCTGGCCCACCTCGTCAAATCAGTGTCTGGTGGATGCCAGTACTCTTTCCACTCCCGATGAGTTTAAGATAGGCTCTGTTATCACTCTTGAGGGTGACGGCACTGACCTTTCCTCGTCTCTTATGGGGAAGGATTATACTATCGTGGGCATTATTCGTTCACCTCTTTACATTTCCTATGACAGAGGTAACACCACCGTAGGCACAGGTAAGCTCGGTACCTTCGTTTATCTGCCCTCGGAAAACTTCCTGAGTGAATACTATTCCTCTATTTCACTGAAAATTGCAGGCAGTGAAAATTATGACCCCTTCTCAGAAGAATATGAGAATTTCATCGCTCCTTACAGAGATTACATCGAAAAGATATCGACAGAGCTTTTGGTGCCGAGAATAGCCTCTCTTAAGGCTGAATACACCGACCTTGTGGTTAAAAGCGAGGTCGAATATGCTGAGGCTAAAGCAGACATAGAGCTTCAGCTCGCCAACGCAGAGGAGCAGGTGAAGCAGATTCTCGATATGGCGGCAAACGGTGATAACCTTCTTTTACAGTATAAGCAGGAATATAACGCCAAGGCTATGGAAGCCAAAAACGCCCTCGATTCGGGCAAGGCTGAGCATTCAGCTCAGTATACACTGTGGGAAAGCAAAAGAACCGAATACAACGAAGCAAAGCAGACCATAGAAAAATTTGCTAATGCGGATGTAAACCTTGCCACGGCAAAGACCGAATACAATACTGCAAAGCTTCAGGTAGATTCTATGCTCACCACTGTAAGCTACCTTCAGGATCTTGTCGTAACCACCCGCTCGGCTATGGACCAGTTCGATGCCACACAGGACGATACCGTAGGTCAGCTTATTTCCCGCTTTGAGCAGTCAGGTCTGGTAGGTCAGGAGGTAGACAATATCATCGCATCCATCAATTCTCTTACTGCTGTCGGTACAGCTGAAGAAATGATGGCATATATGGAGCCTCAGCTTCAGTCCTTCGAGGCAAAGCTCGCCGCTTCAAAGCAGGAGCTTTCAGCTGCTCAGACCACTCTCGCTGAAAAGAAGGCAGAGCTCGATAAGGCAGAGGAATTAGTAGGCAAGCTTCAGCAGGCTCAGGTAAAGCTCGAACAGGCGCAGACACAGCTTCAGGAGGCTGAAAATCAGCTTACAGCCGCAGGCTACGACATACAGCTGGGTGAACTGGAGGTTCTCTCTCAGCTCAGCGATATGAAAAATCAGATCAATACCTTCGAAACCAATCTCATCATCGCAAAGGACAAGGCTCCCACCGTGGAGGCTGACTTCGAAAAGGCAAAAACACAGGCTAACGAGGAGCTTGAAAATGCACGTAATCAGCTCGATGCTGCCAAAAACTTCCTTTTAGGTCTGGATACTGCCAAATGGTATGTAAATGACAGAAACGAATGTCTTTTAGGCTTCGAGGAGTACGGACAGACAGCAAACCGTACCGCTGCCATAGCCTTCCTTTTCCCCTGGTTCTTCTTTATAGTTGCCGCTCTGATGTGTCTTAACACCATGGCACGAATGATAGAGGAGGAGAGAACTCGACTCGGTACCTTCAAGGCTTTAGGCTTTACCGATACGGAAATTATCGCAAAGTATCTCGTTTATGCGGGACTTGCCTCGACAATAGGAAGTGTGGCAGGCTCATTTATGGGCTTCGCACTTTTCCCGACTCTGGCGCACACAGCCTTCGGTATTCTTTACGACCTGCCCGAAATGGTCATAAAATACCGCTTTTCCTTCGCTCTACCCGCTATTTTTATTTCCATAGCATCCACCGTAGGCGTGACCTATTATACCTGCTATAATAACCTCAAGGTAGTTCCCTCTACTCTTATGAGACCTAAGGCTCCCAAGGGCGGAAAGAGAGTCCTTCTGGAAAAGATACCTCAGATATGGACAAAGCTTAACTTCATCTG
This sequence comes from Acutalibacteraceae bacterium, assembly GCA_045579865.1. Classification (GTDB taxonomy): domain Bacteria; phylum Bacillota; class Clostridia; order Oscillospirales; family Acutalibacteraceae; genus UBA6857. The sequence goes on along the minus strand of JAZNMU010000193.1, from coordinate 10,325 downwards.
GAAGGTTACTTTCCGTAATGTTTTCCGTAACCTTAAGCGCTTTATTATGGCTACGGGCGGTGTTTTAGGCTGTACGGCACTTTTACTTGCCGCCTTCGGTCTCAATGACTCCATCCATCAGATTATGGACAGACAGTTCACCGACGAAGATAAAATATGGCGCTATGATATGCAGATAGTTCTTAACGGCTCCTACGATACCACCGTAGCACCCTGTGAGGGTTATGAATTCATAAAGAGTCAGGCAAGCATCGGCTCGGCTATGCTCGAATATATGGAGGTATTTGATGCCACCAACGAAAAGGGCGACAAGCCTTTAGAGGTTTATATGCTCGTTCCCGAGGATGCCTCAGCCGTAAGCAATTATATAGCACTGAACGATGCAAAGACAAAGAAGCCGTTACCCATTGATTCCACCGGTGCCATTATCACTGATAAGCTGGCAAAAGAGCTTGATATTTCTCCCGGTGATACCATCGATATTATCATCAATGAGGGCTACAGCGTAAAGGTACCCGTGGCGGGCATAGCGGAAAACTACTGCTTCCATTACGTCTATATGACCAAGGATCTTTATAAAGCTGTTTTCGGAATCAATCCCCTTTACAACTACGTTTCGGCTAATCTTGCCATACCCGATATGGAGCAGGAGCAGAAAAACCTGCTGGCGAAGGATCTTATGAGTGAATACAGCATCAGTGCCGTAGCCTTCACCAGTCAGATACAGAACTCCTTCCAGAATATTATGAACTCCATTAACTACATCGTAATCATTCTTATCGTATGTGCGGGACTTTTAGCCTTTATAGTTCTTTATAACCTTTCTGTAATCAATATCACCGAAAGAATAAGGGAAATCGCCACCATCAAGGTTTTAGGCTTCGACGATATGGAGGTTTCCTCCTACATCTTCCGTGAAAACATTATTCTCATCCTTATCGGTACTCTTCAGGGTCTGTTCTGGGGTATAGTCGTACACAGACTTGTGCTGAATGTGGCAGAGGTAGACATCATCACCTTCGTAAGGGATATATCATTTATGAGCTTCCTTTACTCGGTGGCCCTGTCCTTTGTCTTCTCTATGACCGTAAACCTCGTTCTTCACTATAAGCTGAAGAAAATCGATATGGTAGAATCTCTTAAATCAATAGAATAAGGAGAGCGTATTATGCTTGTTAATATGAAGGAACTGCTGAAAAAGGCACAGGAAGGCGGCTACGCCGTCGGCTCTTTCTCAGTAGCGAATATGGAAATGGTTTTAGGTGTGGTGAAAGCTGCCGAGGAAATGAACTCGCCGATTATTCTGCAGATAGCGGAGGTAAGACTCAACCACTCACCTTTAAAAATAATCGGTCCCTGTATGCTTGCCGCGGCAAAAAATGCCAAGGTACCCGTTGCCGTACACCTTGATCACGGTACTACAATCGAGTGCATCAAGGAAGCTCTCGAATTGGGCTTTACCTCTGTTATGTTTGACGGTTCACATCTTCCCTTTGAGGAGAATGTGGCTAAGACAAAGGAGGTAGTCGCTCTTGCGAAGAAATACGGTGCCGCTACTGAGGCTGAAATCGGCTGTGTAGGCGGAAGCGAGGACGGAAGCGTGGACATCGCTATGCGCTGCACCTCACCTTCACAGGCTAAAGAGTTTTACGAAAAGACAGGCGTTGACGCTCTCGCTATCGCTATAGGTAATGCTCACGGCTTTTATAAGGATGCACCCGAGCTTCGCTTCGACATTCTCGAGGCTGTGGCAGAGACGGTACCCGTTCCCCTTGTTCTTCACGGCGGAACAGGTATCGAGCCCGAGGATTTCATAAAATGCCATCAGAAGGGCATCAAGAAAATAAATATCGCCACTGCTACCTTCGCCGCCTGCGAAAGCAAGGTAAGAGAAGGCTACGAAAAGGGCGAAATCAAAGGCTACTACGACCTTCATCAGAAGGAAATCGCAGGTGCCTATGAGAATGCTAAAAAGCATATAGAAATCTTTTGGTCGGGAAATAAAGCATAATTGATTCGCAATTATCAACATAACTGTATAGCACAAATATATAAAATATACAAAAAATCTGAAAGGAAGCAAACATTATGAAATACGTAGAATTTGACCAGAGCAAGCCCCTTGATGTAATTCCCATCGGCAGAGTTGCCATTGACTTCAACCCCACCGATATGAACAGACCGCTCGCAGAGAGCTGTAATTTCAACAAGTACGTCGGCGGCTCACCTGCAAACATCGCTGTAGGTCTCGCACGTCTTGGCAAGAAGGTAGGCTTCATCGGCAAGGTTTCCGATGACCAGCACGGTGATTTCGTTATCGAGTATTTCAAAAAAGACGGTATCGACACCTCAAACATCTACCGTGCAAAGAACGGTGAAAAATTAGGTCTTACCTTCACCGAAATCAAAAGTCCCACGGAAAGCTCCATTCTTATGTACCGTGATGCCATCGCTGACCTTATGCTCGAGCCTGAGGAAGTAAAAGAGGACTACATAGCCTCTGCCAAGGCAATCGTTATTTCAGGTACCGCCCTTTCAAAGAGTCCCTCCAGAGATGCTGCTCTCAAGGCTATGATGCTCGCCAAGAAAAACGGCGTGGTTGTTATCTTCGATATCGACTACCGTGCATATACCTGGAAGAATAAGGACGAAATCTCAGTGTACTATCAGATGGTAGCCCGTAATGCTGACATTATTCTCGGCTCAAGAGAGGAATACGACCTGACTGAAGCTATCACAGGTGTATGCTCATCTGACGAGGAAAGCGCTAAGCTCTGGCACTCATACGGCGCTAAGATAGTTATTATCAAGCACGGCAAGGACGGCTCCACAGCCTATACAAATGACGGCAAGAGCTACTCCATCAAGCCCTTCCCCGTAAAGGCTATGAAGGGCTTCGGCGGCGGTGACGGCTATGCCAGTGCGTTCATCCGCTGTCTCCTCGACGGTTATGAAATGATTGATGCTCTCGAGTTCGGTACAGCATCAGCATCTATGCTTATTTCCGCTCACTCCTGCAGTGCGGCTATGCCTTCCGTAGAAGCTATAGAAAAGTTCATCAAGGAAGAAAAAGAGCTTTACGGTGAAATGGTAGCCAGAGCGTAATAAATTCCGGATACACAGAATCTCTCCGTAAATTCCTTCCAAACACAATAACAATTTCCCCATCGATTTTCCGTCGGTGGGGATTTATCTTTTATACACAGTGCTTTCCGGTCTTGCATTATGCGATAAAATATTATATAATTTCCGAGTAGTGATTTTAATAGAGAGGATGTTAAAATGAAACATAGAAAAATTATCTCAAAACCCTTATGCATTACCGTACTTGCGTGTGCCTTTGTTTACGGTCTTGCCCTGCCATTTTTTTGGGGCAACAATCCTGCTTCCGAGCTTGGTACTCTTTCGCTTCTATGTGAGGACAGAAAGGCCTGGTTCTGGCTTTGGGGTGTTCTTACCTCGGGAGGAATACTGATTAATACCCGGTATATGTATAATAAGTTCCGAATAAAAAGTAAATTTCTGGATGCACTGGGAGTGGCGGGATTTATAAGTATGGCTATGGTTGCTCTTACACTCGGTCACAGCATCGAGGACTGGAACACCAAAAGACTTCTGCACTGGATAGCTACGGGATTCTTCATCGCCTTTACAGTAGCATCAATCGCACTGTTTTTTATTCTCAACCGTAAAAAGCACCCGAAGTTCAATATGCTTACCGTGTGTACCTTCCTGATTTTAGGTACATTTGTGGTGATTTTTGTCGGTGTGGGAAAAAGCGCTTTAATGGAGATGATACCTCTTGCTCTCATTGAGGCCTTCCTGTTTGCAGTTGATTTCACACCGTGGATAAAAACAAAAGGAGAAAACATATGAATCTTGCTGAAGAAAGAAAATGGATACAGAAGGAGCTGGAAAAGGTAACGGACTTCTGGCTCACTAACGGAATGGACAAGGTAAACGGCGGTGTTTACACCTGTCTTGATAAGGACGGAAAGGTCTTTTCCACGGACAAAAGCGTGTGGATGCAGGGCAGATGCGGTTGGATTTTCGCTTATCTCTGTCATATTTACGGAGTGAAAAAGGAGTGGCTTGAGGCGAGCAAAAGCTGTCTTGATTTTCTCGAAAATTACTGCGTGAACCGTAAGGCGGGGGACAGACTTTACTTTACAGTCACTGAGGATGGCAGACCTCTCCGTCAGAGAAGATACTGCTATTCCGAGGCCTTTTACTGCATCGCAAATGCAGAATACTACGGCGTTACAGGGGAGAAGGAGCATCTTGAAAGGGCGAGAAGAGCCTATGAGATGTACTGGAACCTTAACCACGGGATGACTGACCCCACCGGTCTCGGTGCCAAGACTGACCCTGAAACCAGACAGGGCAGAGCCCTCGGCATACCGATGATACTTTTAAATGTTACTTCGGTACTTCTTCGTGTAGACCCTGAAAATGCGGAGCTTTATAACAGCAGAGCTGATGAGTGCGTTTCCGATATACTGAAATATCACGTAAAGCCCGAACTTGGCTGTACTCTGGAAAGCGTAGACCTTGACGGCACACCAAGGCTTGATGTCAGTGAGGGCAGAGTGGTTAACCCCGGTCACGACATCGAGTGCAGCTGGTTCCTTATGGAAAGAGCCAAGGCAACAGGGGACGAAGAGCTTATGAAAAAGGCTGTGGAAATTTTTGATATGGCTTTCGAAAGAGGCTGGGATGAGGAATATGAGGGCATACTCTATTTCTTTGACTGCCTGGGCAACCCTCCCGAGGCCTACGAGCACGATATGAAGCTGTGGTGGCCCCATAACGAAGCGCTCATAGCTTCGCTTATGATTTATAAGGAGACGGGGGAAGAAAAATATCTCGACATATTTGAAAAGATTCTTTCTTACTGTAAAAAGACCTTTGCCACAGCACCCTGCGGTGAGTGGTACGGCTACCTGCGCAGAGACGGAAAGCCTACTCTTCCCGCCTGTATCGGCTCTACCTTCAAGGGTCCCTTCCATGTGCCGAGATGTCTTATTATGCTGGATAAAATGACAGAGGAAATAGAAAAGAGGTAAGTAAAATGAGTGAGTTTAAAGGGATTTACCCTGCTTTTTATGCCTGTTACGATGACGAAGAAAATGTGTCCTGTGACAGGACGAAGGCTCTTACGGAGTACCTTATCGAAAAGGGTGTATCGGGTCTTTATGTAGGCGGCTCCTCAGGTGAGTGTATCTATCTTTCCGTGGAGGAGAGAATGAAAACCTTAGAAGCAGTTATGGAGGCAGCAAAGGGCAGAATAAAGATAATCGCCCACGTAGCCTGCAATAACACCAAGGATAGCTGTACTCTTGCCAGTCACGCAGAAAGTCTCGGTGTAGATGCCATAGCGGCTATCCCTCCCATTTACTTCCGTCTGCCCGAAAAGGCGATAGCAAAATACTGGAACGATATTTCTGACGCCGCACCTAATACGGATTTCGTTATTTATAACATACCTCAGCTGGCAGGAGTGGCACTTACTCTGACCCTTTTAGATGAAATGCTGAAAAATCCCCGTGTAAAGGCCATCAAAAACTCCTCAATGCCCGTTCAGGACATACAGATGTTTATCCGTCAGGCGAAAATGAACGGAAGGGAAATCTCCGTTTTCAACGGTCCCGATGAGCAGTTCGTCAGCGGAAGGATTATCGGCGCTTCGGCAGGCATCGGCGGTACCTATGCGGTTATGCCTGAGGTTTTCGTGAAAATGGACGAGGCTGTGGAAAAGGGCGACTTTGCACTTGCACAGAAGCTACAGCACGCAGCAAATGAAGTGATTTATAAAATGTGCTCAGCCGAGGGTAATATGTATGCCGTGGCAAAGGCAGTAATAGGAAAAAGAACAGGCATCGCCCTTGGCGGTGTGAGAGAGCCTCTTCTGAATCTCTGCGAGGGAGATGAAAGAGTGGTTGAAGAGGCGGTCCGTTTGGTTGAAGCGGCACTTCAGCTTATATAACAGAAAATACACCCACAGAGATTTTCAAAATCTCTGTGGGTGTTCTTATGCTATGGATTATTACAGTAACTCATCAAAGAGTCTGAAGTTAATCTTATCTGCCTTCATTTCTCCTGCCTGGATTTTTTTTATGATTTCAACTATACGGTCATTGACGGGAGTTTTTACGCCGTACTTTCTGCCGAATTCGCAGACAACACCGTTGATTGCATCGATTTCACAGGGCTTGCCCTTTTTAAGGTCCTGAAGCATGGAGGGCTCGATAAGTCTGTGCTTTTTCATAGCGATGGGCAGAAGGAGTGTGCCGAAGGCTCTCTTTAAAGCACTCTTGTAGTAGAAAAGACCTACGATGTTTTTACCCTGAACGGGTGCGAAGGTTACACCTGCGGCGTGTCCTACATCGATGCATTCCTTCATACAGCGGATAGCTACCTGCTTGCCGAATTTATCCTCGGAAACATCACCGAAGACACCGCCGACTACAGTGCCGAGACCCGAGAAGGTAGCATTTATGAGAAGCTTTGACCAGCGTGCGCCCATAAGGTTAGGCTCCTCGTGTACGGGACACATAAGCTCGAGAAGGTCTTTAACCTCCTTGAACTGCTCGTCTGTGATGCCGTTCATTTTGCCCATATGGAAGGAAAGACTGTCGGGCTCACTGGTAAGCTCACATACGCCCGGCTCAATAAGAGCGGCACCCCACTCAACTGCACAGCCCATAGTATGCTCTTCGCCGATTATTTCTGCTATACCGGGCTCGGGAATACCGTTCTGCAGGGTTACGATAACACCTTTATCGGAAAGATAGTCCTTGAGCATTGTAACTACTTCTTTATTGAAAAGCTGTTTGGTTAAAAGGACGATAACATCGTATTTACCTTCCATCTGATCGGGAGTGATAGCCTTTACGGGAACTGTCATTTCAACTGTGCCTGTAATTTTTGCACCCTTTTCATTGAGAATGGCCACGTGCTGTTTGTTTCTGTTGATAAGGTCAACCTCTCCTCCGTTTTTGGTTATGTAAGCTCCTAAAACAGTACCGAGAGAGCCTGCACCGTAGATTGCATACTTTGCCATAATATTTCCTCCGTTAATTTTATTTCGTTTTATTTTAACACTATTTTTTCGTCTTTTCAAGATAATCAGTCTCTGAAAAATTCGATAATTTCATCGAAATACCATTTAAGTGTTTCGTCACCGCTCATAAAGATTTCGTGACGGGAGTTTTCCGCCTTTTTAACCTTTACTCTTGCCATAGAGGCAAACTTATCCGTATATTCGCCTAAAAGCTGTTTATCTTCTTCGGGCTTGAAAATGAGAAGCTTTGTTTTGAGCATTTTAATGTACTGCGGTGAGAGAATTTTATCTCTTGCCGTAAGTGATGCCTTTACCCAGCCGAAGGAGGGTCCGCTTGTCTGATAAAGGGGCTCTCTTTTTCTTTTGCCGTGGTAGTAGTCAAATCTTGCCTGAGAGGAAGCGTCGCCGGTTTCTGCTGTCTGCTCTTTATCGAAAACACATCTGCCGGGTGCGGAGATATTCTTTCCACCGAAAAGACAGATTATTTTTGCCACAGTGCCTGCCACAGCTACGGGCATACCCATATTTCCGCAAATCATCGGCGAAGAAAGAACTGCCTTGTGTACCGCATAGGGATTTTTCATCATATAGAGAAGGGCGACTGTACTGCCGAGGGAGTGGGTGTAAAAATAAATCTTCTTATCCCCGGTCAGAGGCTTTACCACCTCATTCATAAAAATCTCCAGATCCTCTCTGTAAAGGTCGAAATTATCCGTTTCCACTCTTTCGGGTTTACCGCTTCTGTGCTCGGATTTACCGTGACCGCGTAGGTCGAGCGAAAAGACAGAGAAGCCTGATTTGCGGAAATAGTAGGCCGTTTCACGGAATTTCTCCGCAGACTCAGTAAAGCCGTGAAGAATAACCACAGTGCCACGTGAAAGCTTTTTATCATACTGTTCATAGTGAAGAGTCAGCCCGTCAGCGGAAAGAAAGGTGCCGTCGCTTCTTTTTGAGGCAAGATAAGGCTCAACCTTTTCCGTCATAAGAGAGAAGTAGTTTCTTTCGTCGATTATCTGCACACCTTCGAATTTATCTAAAAAGTCAAGCATAGGATTCCTCCTTCATATTTTCTGCATTTATTTTAGCATAATTCTCGGGGGAAGACAAGGGGGAAGAACTCTAAATACAGCGGTCGCTGATTTTCAGACAAAACGAAAGGGTCTGCACTCTTGTGTGTACCGTTTCAAAAACCGTCAGTCGTCATCGCTTCGCAGAGGTACTTTTGTCCTTGCCAAAAGTACCCAAAAGCGCTTTTTTGTCGGAAATCGTCCGAACGCAGAAAAGTAACGGAGTAAGGTGTAATAAGCTGATTTTCATTACTGCTTTAGTCTGCCGTAAAAATAAAAACAAAGAAGCAAGTCTACCGTTATTTTCAGTTCTATCATCTGCCTTACCGACAGAATGAGCGTACGCAGTGCTTTTCAGAGAAGCTGTACAGGAAAATCGCTGCCTCTGCTCCCTCATCGCACAGATATTTTGTCTGGTAGGGAAGAGTCTGCGCCACTTCGCGTTCCGTCTCCTCAGGTACCTCCGCTCCGACAGTCGCTTCCCGCTCTGCTTGCCTTTCAGATAAGTTCTACGGTCAGCTCCGTAAACTTTTGAATTTATTCCGCATAAAAAGAAAAGTTGGTTACAGAAACTTACCTTTAAATCCGAAGCCTTATCGGCTGTCTTTGCCCCTGCCACGGGGCAACCTCTCCGGCGCTTACCTTTTTGAGGTACTGAAAGAATTAATATGCGTAACTGTGGTTTTGAACGGGACGAAATGTACCTTTCTATAAAAATGTGCCTGACCGTTTGTCTCCGCCGAGTCTACGAAGGCGGCCACCGAGGGAAAGGATTTTCCGAGGCAAAAAGGGCGCTTTGTTTACTTTGCCGACCGGGGCAAAGTAAAAGCCCGAGCGGCTCGAGCGGAAAAAACCGATTGATTTTGAAACGGTACACACAAGAGTACAGACCCTCTGTGTCATAAAAGAGATAAAACAGACAAGTTACTGCAGACACAGACGGTACTGTTCCCGTTATGTTATGGTTGCCACAAATAATAAAAATATAAAAAGCAAAAAACCATTGTATCAGCTGAAATTTTCGGCTTTTACAATGGTTCTTGTTATATTGATTCGCTTGTTTTAAAGGGATTGTAATACTTTTAGTTTTACATTATTTGTTTTGTCGTTTCGGCGGTGTATCACTTACGTTTTTCCGAAGCTTAACCCGCGATTTCGCATTCCGGATTAATCAGCCAACCTCAACGATACCGTCTTCCTTAATAGTAACGGTCATACCGTCCTTCACATAGTCGAGGAACTCTTCACCGAGGGAGTCGATAACTGGCATAGTCACGCCGTCAACCCATACATCGGCTAAAACAGCACCTGCTGCTGCGAGGGAGTCGATGGGCTGTGAGAAAAGCATACAGGCGGGGTTTTTCTGAAGTGCGCAGGCACAGTAGAGAACGAGGCCGCCGGTGGTAGAGCCGATAGTCTGAGGAAGGCAAAGAGCCTTATTGAGAAGAGATTTGCCGTATAAGTCAGCATTATTCTGGTCACCGCATTTTACTTCCTTGTCACCGAACTGGAGAGCGTTCTGGAAGGATGCGAGGGTATTGAAGCCGCTTTTGGTAACAACTGCTTCTGCTGTTACAGTACCGGGAGTTACAACTCTGCCTTTAAACTGTTTCATTATTTTTTACCTCCGTCTGTAATTATTGATAAGATTTCTGCTTCCTTGTAGAACTTTGCCGTGGTGTAAGTACGGAGCTTGTTTGAGCAGGTAATTACGGGCATCTTCTTACAGAGAGGATTGTTCATATACATAAGAGGACAGATGTAGGAAATGATGACACCTGTAGCACGGAGACGGGCATAATAGGGAGTCTTTTCGAAGGCCTCGAGAACCTTGGGAGCGGCGGTGAGAACGGTGGGAACGCTTACCTTTACGTTACCCTTTCTCTTGAGCTCGCTTTCGATATTATCTGTCCAGTCCTTAAGCTGCTGGAGTGAAAGGTGGGGACACCCGATGAAGCAAAGCTTCGGAGAGGCATCAGGCTTTTTCCAGATAACGGGATAGTTCTTCTGTACTCTTTCGAGCTCTGCATCGTCGATAATATATTCCTTGGCGCCCTCGGCGATGAGCTTTTCACCGAGTTCAACTGCTTCGGGAGTGAGATTTTCGATGTGGTAAAGACCAACTGCACCGTTTGATGCTGTGGCGGCACCGAAGTCCTTGAGATATGCGCAGGCACTGTCTGTGAGCTCTGTAC
>JAZNMU010000192.1:0-15599 GCA_045579865.1 Acutalibacteraceae bacterium | reverse complement strand
TCAAAAGTAGTGATGTTGTTATTTCAGATAATGAAGAAACCGCCCAATTGATAGGTAAATCTCGATAATAAGAGTTATCCTCACCTTTGAAGATGACTGATTCCTTCTTATCCCGCTTGATCTTACCCTGCTTGATGAGTTGTTCTTTCTGTGCTCTTATGCGTTCAAGAAGGACTGATGCAGGTTCGTCATCAGGGTTCTGAGGCACAAGCTTACCCCTGATGGCAAGGTCGAGGATTTTAGATTTTACTTGAGCAACAATACCCGATAATTCACTTTTGTTATTTTCAATTGTTGAAATTAATTCAGTACTGTTATTTACAGCCTTGATAATTTTCGTTTGTTCTTTAATTGGAGGAAGAATACACAAATACTCGTTTGCTGTAGAAATAGTAATTGTATCAACCGTATTACCATAAGTTTTCGAATGAATCTGATTTTGTAACAAAGGGGATTCAATCATAATTCGAGCATACTCCGGTGCAATAATCCCATAACGGTTTTCAAAGCAAAGAACGCTTGCGTCCTTATAATAAAAAACATCATCACTTTTTACTATATACACTTTACCTATTGTTCCTACACCTGTTACCATCAAATCTCCTGATTGCGGTACACCATATGTTTGCTTGAGATTTTGATAATGTTTTTCTGAAATAAACAAATCATTATCTACATATCCATTATTTGATAATTTCACTATCTCTCGTGCTCGATAAAACGGAACACCATTTTTCCTCCATTCGGATTGAAGAACACGCTTTGCAGAACAAACATTAAACAAATCTCTTAGCCTGCACCAACTCCACCCATTTGGAGCACTAAATGGTATCTCATCTTCGATACACTTTACTGTTCCGTCAGGGTATTGCTCATAATGTAAATTACATGAATTTGTTCTGCAATCAAACTTTATCGCTTTAAAGTATTGACATCTCGTTTTATATGTGCTACAATTCATTTGCAATAGTAAAACAACAGAGCTTTAAGTGACCCGAAAATCCACTTAGGTGGGTGTTTGTCTCTCGTGATACTGTCCGTGATGCGATATTGTGATACCATATCTTAAAAGGGCAGTTTTTACCCCTCTGAAGCCCCCGTTTTACAGCGTTTTTTAACAAATTTTTGCAAAACTAAGTGAGTGGGAATAATAACAAATCAGCCGAAAGTCCTTTATTTACGGGACTTTCGGCTTAACTTTTTACCTTCGTGATACACGTATGATAAACAAAAATATTATTTCAAGCTAATAGCATATACCATTTCAATCTTGACGGCTTCTTCTGTATGTGATAACATAAGTCTCAGGAATAAGATAAAAAGGCGCGTGATTATTATGCCGAAAATTACTACAGTAAAAACACATACAAGCGGTATTGCTCTGGGCGGTATCGGCAGCGGAAGCGTGGAACTTCTGCCTGACGGCGAGTTTCATTATTGGCTTATTGCAAATCAGCCGAGATTAACCGAAATATGCTTTGAAAAAAAGGTTGATGACGGAGAAGGCAGTGCAGGCGCTCTGTCCTTTTGGGTTCGTGAGAGTAAAGAAAACGCAAAGCCCACCGTTCGTAAGCTCGGTATGAAAACCGATGCTGATGACTTTACATACCGTATGTTCGCCTGGAATAAACCCGTTGAAAAGATTGAGTTTGACGGCAGATTTCCTGTTTGTGACCTGAATTATGTTGATAGTGCGTTATCTTGTAGTCTTAATCTGAAGGCTGTTTCACCCTTTGTTCCGCATAACAGTGACGTTTCATCCACACCGGGATTCTATATGGATTTTACAGTTGAGAATCCGACCGACAGTAATCTGACAATAAGCCTCCTTGGTGCCCTTGAACCTAATTTTGCCAATAAGAAAGAGGGAAACAAAAACTCTCTTCATAGAGTCGGTGACGGTGTCGGTATTCATATTGAGCCTGCTAAAAATACCAATTCACCCTCTTGCGGTAACCTTTGTCTTTCAGTAAACGGTGACGGTGAAAAGTCATACATAACAGCTGACTACTACCGCTTTATGAAGGAATATGTGGGTAACTCTAAGTTTGGTGTAACACAGGAGTCCTTCCTTTTTGCGTTCAGAGAAAACGGCCGTCTGCCTGACAGCAAAGTCGGCACAAAACCTCAAAGCGTACCTCTTAATCTTGTCTTGCTGAGTAATGCTAAATTAGATTCTTTGTGCAATGAATACTTAAAGTATCCTTTTGCCGCTTCTTTACTCAGCCGTATAAAGTATTGCAATCCTGATTTTCTTTCTTCGAGAAAGGATAAAATTGAATTTATCGGCTGCTGCTGCAGACAGATGTACAGAATGGGCAAGGATTTCGGTTCTTGTGCTCTTTGCTCCGAAGTTGTACTCAAGCCGGGAGAAAAGAAAAACATCCGCTTCATTCTTACCTGGTATTTTCCTAATCATCTGAGTAAAAAAGGTGAAAAGCTCGGTCATTACTATGAGAATATTTATGACAGTTCTCTTGATGCCAACAGATTTCTTGCGGATAATTATAACAGTATTTTTAAATCTGCTGTAAGTTTCTCTGAGCTTCTTTATTCAACTGATATGCCGTTATTTTATCCTGACTCATGGTCATCCAATCTTTCACCTTTGGTGAAAAGCTCCGTTTATCTTAAAAACGGAAAATTCGGCTTATGGGAGGGCCTCGGATACTGCGGACTTCATACTACGGATATAACCTATCATGCATCATTTTCACTTATCGGTCTTTTTCCTGATTTGCAGAAAATGCAGATGAAAATGGGTGCGGAATATCAAAGAAATGACGGCAGAGTGCATCATCTGTTTAAGCCTGATATGAAGGACACAGATAGTAGCTTTGACCGTGTGGATATGAATATGCAGTTTGTCTTAATGGTGCTTCGTGACTATCTCTTTACGGGTGATAAGAGTTATCTTTTGTCTCTTTGGGATAATGTGAAAAGAGCGATGGATTCTATGGAAAAAATCGATACTGACGGTGATGGGTTGCCTGATTACGATACGAAGCGTAATACCTATGACTCCTGGAATTTTTCGGGGACTCCTGCATATATTTCTGTTCTCTGGCTCGCCGCACTCAAAGCCGCAACAGTTATTGCTGACAGAGTAGGGGATAAGTCTTGCTCTGTCCGATGGAATAATATTTTGGAGCAAGGCAAAAAGTCCTTTGAAGAAAAGCTGTGGAACGGTGAATATTACAATCTCTGGAGAAACAATGATGAAGCCGACGAATCTCTTATGACAGATCAGCTTGACGGTGAATGGTTCCTCAGAATGCTTGGGCTTGAAGGAAATCTCTCTGATGAAAGAGTTCGTTCAGTTGTTGATTTAATATTCCGTAACAATTTTGATATGGAACAGGGATTAGTTAATGCTACGGTACCCGAAAAAAGAAGGACAACTATTCACACCTATAAAAATTGTCAGGCAGGAGCTGTCTGGACAGGTATAGGATATACTTTTTCGGCTCTTGCACTTTCGGTAGGTCTTAATGAAATATCGGATACTGTTGTTGATTCAATACATAATAATCAGTTGAGATTAGGTCATTTCTGGGATCATTGGGAGTGCGGTCATCACTACACAAGACCTATGTCAAGCTGGTCCACACTTCTTGCTGTTTCAGGTCTTTCAGTTGATTATGAAAACAAAAAGCTAAGTTTTTCTCCCATAAATAAAAACATTACTTTTCCGCTTGTACTTCCTGATGTTCTGGCAAGAGTTAAAGTTAGCGACGGCATACATAATATTGAGTGTATTAACGGTGATTTGAGTGAGTGGGAGATAAGGGTAAAATAAAGAAAGAAAAAGAATTTTTTAAGAATTATTAAAGTTTCCTTATTAATATAATTACAAAATTATATTTGAAAGGAAGGAAAATATGAAAATTACAAAAACATTAGCTCTCGTACTTTCTTTGCTGTTTATACTTACCGCTTGTGGCAAGATAGCTGATTCAAGTCCTGATTATGATGCGACGGAGATTCTGCTCGGCGATGATGTAATCAAGGTTGACGGTAAAACTGTGTCGGAAGATACAAGAGAAGCAGTATATACAGCAAATGATATCATTTATTATGAGTCAGGTAAGGATTTTACCTACGGTGAGGGTACTGAAAAGGATGCTCACAGTAAAGAGGAAGCCGAATCTCATACTGTAGTTCATATAACAAAAGCCGGTGCTTACTCTATCAGCGGAAAGCTTTCCAAAGGACAAATAGCTGTTGATTTAGGCGACGGTGCCGAGGAAAATCCCGATGCCAAGGTAACTCTTATCCTGAACGGAATGGATATAACAAACGAGGTTGCACCGGCAGTCATATTCTACAATGTCTATGAGTGCGGTAATACAGATGCCGCCACGGCAACAAAAGATGTTGACACATCTGCTGCAGGTGCCAATATTATTATCGCAGACGGCACAGTGAATACTGTAAACGGTTCTTATGTCGAAAAAATTTATAAGCCGGATACCGTTGTTCTGAATGAAGATAAAACCGAGGTTGAGGATGCGAAAAAACTTCATAAATATGACGGAGCATTCTATTCGAAGATGTCAATGAACATAACAGGAGAGAAGGAAGGCAACGGTGTTCTGAATATCAATGCTGAAAACGAAGGTCTTGGCAGTGAAGTTCATCTGACAATAAATGGCGGTAATATAAACATAAAATCAGGTAACGACGGAATTAACACCAACGAAGATGAGGTTTCTGTTACTGCAGTCAACGGCGGAGTGCTTAAAATTACTGTTACGGGCGAGACAGGTGAGGGCGACGGTATAGACTCTAACGGCTGGCTTGTAATAAACGGCGGAACGGTTATTGCTTCTGCATGTTCTGTCAGCGGTGATGCAGGCATCGACTCCGATATGGGTATTCACATAAACGGAGGCACCGTAATCGCAACGGGTAATATGCTCGACCGAATTGAAGATGGCGGACAGAACTATGCTGTGTTTAACTTCGTACAGAAGCAGAAGGGAACTGAAACCGTTTCTTTGAAAAACGCTGAGGGCAAGAATGTTCTTGAGCACAGTGCAGAAAATGATTATTCCATTCTTATTTACAGCAGTACCGATTTAAAGGAAGGCACATACACTTTTTGGAATGCTGAAAAGCAGTTAGCGGGACAGAGTGGCGGTATGATGAATATGCGACCGGGCGGATTTAAACCTGACGGTGAAACTCCTGAGGGTACGACACCGTCCGAGCTCCCTGAAGGTGAGGAGATGCCGAGCCGACCTGAAATGCCCGAAAAAGGAGATTTCACCGAAGGTCAGGAGCATCCGACAGGTGAAATGCCTCCCGAAGGTATGGAACCACATGAAGGTGCGGAGCATCCTGAAAAGCCCGAGGAGAATATGACGAGACCTGAAGGCTCTGCCGAAACAGCAGGCGAACTGACAGCAGAGTTTAAAATTAAAAACGGAGCCAATATGTTTATGGGCGTGACCGAATTTTTAAAATAAAATTATCCGACTGAATCAAAGCAATATGATTTCAGTCGGATTTTCCTTGCTTAAAAAGCGATAAAAGTGTATAATACAGAGAGAAAACAAAGGAGCCGTGCAACTGAAGAAAAGCTACTACGACAAGTACGACTTTTTTATCGCTATGGACATATTAACGTCCGTAATATCGGCAGAATCTTCGGTGAAGACCCGGTCGGTAAGGTACATGAGCTGATGGATTATACTGACCGTAAGGACGATGTGGCAGACCCCTGGTATTCTGGTAAGTTCGACATATCTTACAGAGATATCTATAATGGTTGTGTGGGACTTCCGGAAAAACTTTAATAAACTGATAACCGATGGGGCTTTATTGGATTTTTAGCAGTACTTTTCTGTGAATCAGTATGATGAATTACATTTTTTAGTGGAAAATCCCGTATAGATGTGATATAATTAATTTGCGAATTAGAAATTATATTAATGTTACCATAAGGAGAAAATTTATGAAATACCGCGAGGACAAATACGGCAATAAGCTGTCTGTTTTAGGCTTCGGATGTATGCGCTTTAAAAAGAAAATGGGCAGAATAAATATGAAAGATGCGGAGCGTCAGATAATGACAGCCTTTAATAAGGGCGTGAACTATTTTGATACTGCTTTCATATATCCCGGCAGTGAAGCGGCCATAGGAGAAATTTTTGAAAAGAATAATATCCGTGACAAGGTGTTTATTGCTACAAAGCTTCCGCCCACGCTTATGCGCAGTACGGAAGTTCTTGATAAACTTTTTAATGAACAGCTGAAAAGGCTCCGTACTGACCATATCGATTTTTATCTTATGCATATGATGGCAGACATTAAAATATGGGAACGATTGAAAGGCATAGGTATTGAAAAGTGGATAGAGGAGAAAAAGGCGAGCGGTGCCATCCGCCAGATAGGCTTTTCTTATCACGGAAATTCAGATATGTTCTGCAAAATCGTGGACGCTTTTGACTGGGATATGTGTCTCATACAGTATAACTATATGGACGAGCATACTCAGGCAGGACGAAAGGGTCTGAATCACGCTTACGAAAGGGGAATTCCTGTTATGATTATGGAGCCTCTGCGTGGCGGAAGGCTTGTAAATAATCTTCCTTCAGAAGCAAAGGGAATTTTCAGCGAGCATTCTGTTCAGCACACTCCGGCACAGTGGGCATTCCGCTGGCTTTACAATCAGCCTGAGGTTTCTGTGGTGCTTTCAGGTATGAATTCTGACGAAATGGTAGAAGATAATATCAGAACAGCCTCCGATGCGGAAATCGGTGAGCTGACTGACAGTGATGAAGAAATGCTGAAAAGAGTAGTCAGAGCCATTAATGCTAAACTGAAGGTGCCCTGTACAGGCTGCGGTTACTGTATGCCTTGTCCTCAGAATGTCAATATCAGCGGAACATTTTCTGCATATAACCGACGTTTTGCAAACGGAAGTTTTGCAGGATTCAGGGAATATGTCAAATGTTCTGCTACCAAAGAATATGCACCCGCTTCCAAGTGTATAGGCTGCGGAAAATGTGAAAGTCATTGTCCTCAGAGCATCGAAATAAGAAAACAGTTAAAAGAAGCTGAAAAAGAGCTTGAAACTCCTGCGTATAATGCGGCCGTTAAAGTTCTCTCGGTGTTTGGTAAGAATAAATAACGAAGAATTCGATTATTCAAATGTCATCTTCAATTATGTTCCTCACACTCATGTATATACTTCAAAAATTACCAAAGAGCCTACCTGTAAAGATGCAGGCCTCAGAACCTACACTTGCAGTTGTGGCGCAAACTACTCTGTTTATGTTTTTGATTCAGTAGCTCATAAGCTCGATTCAGGCAAGGTTACCAAAAAAGCGACCTACAAAAAGGTCGGCGAAAAAATCTACGTCTGTAAGATATGCGGTGAGACCGTAAAAACAGAGAAAGTTCCTAAGCTCACCTTAGCTAAGGTGAAGGGTCTCAAGGCTAAGAGTATGAAGGTTGAATCCTCTTCCTCCTTTAAGCTTACATGGAACAAGGTTTCAGGTGCTGACAAGTATGAAGTTTATCAGTATGTAGGCAAAAAATGGAAGAAGATAAAGACAACAGCATCCAACAGTCTCACGGTTTCCAAGCTCAAGGCAGGATTCACCTATAAATTCAAGGTAAGAGCAGTAAGAACCAAAGATAAGGTTAAGGGCGCTTACAGTGAGGTATTCAGCGTTAAAATAGCTCCTTCCAAGCCTTCACTTTCACTCAAGGCAGGCAAAAAGCAGTTAACTGCTACCTGGAAGAAGCTTTCAGGCGTCACAGGCTTTGAAGTTCAGAGCTCAACTTCTAAGAAATTCACAAAGAAAACCACTAAAACTGCAACTGTTAAAAAGGCTTCTGCTACTAAAACCACTGTCAAAAAGCTTTCAAAGGGCAAAAAGTACTATGTAAGAGTCAGAGCATACAAGACAGTCAGCGGTAAGAAAATTTTCGGTAACTGGAGCTCAGTTAAGAATGTAAAAGTTAAATAAACTCAACAAAAAGCATCACCGTGATTTTTCGGTGATGCTTTTATGCTTATTAGATGCTGAGAGTTACATTGTCATCATCAAGACCGCTGTTATAAAGAAGCGGTTCGACGAATTCTGAAAGGCTGTAGCCGTTCAGAGCTTTTCTTATATCAATATGTAAAACTGAAATCAGTTTTTCGATTTTCCGTATACTTCCAATCATAATTTTGTATTCCACGGTATCAGGTGAATAGGAGGCATTACCTCGGTAAAGATTAGCCACAAGCTCAAGGAGAAGATCAACTAATTTTTTGTCTCTGACCTGATAGTAATCGCTTTCCTTAAGATTATGGTATTTCTTTGAAAATTTCGCAACCTTAGCGTAGGTCATACCGTTTATCTTTCTGCCGAGAAACATAACAGCTTTCGGATGCTTCAGGATTAAATCCTTCGGAAGTGTTATACCGCCTTCGGTGTTTGCGAAGGCCTCCACATCGTGCTCCATATTATAAGGTATGTTTTCGATTATACCGAGAAAGCCCTTTCTGGCATATTCGGTAAAGGTCATACCGAGATCGGGAAGCTCCATATCTATCGTGCGGATATTTACGGTGCCTTTGTCCGTGTCAAGAGTAATTTTTCTCATTTTCGGAGGGAAGCCTGAAAGAGAGGATGTCTGTACACTGTAAAGTCTGTTTCCTTTTTCGCTGACGATTTCTTTCATACACTGAATGTGTGAGTGACCGCTGAAGAAAAGTCTCACACCCATATCTGCCAACTCTTTTGCCTGTTTTTCTCCTGAAAAGAAGGTGTTACCCTTACCGACTACTTCGTAAGCGGGGGAGGGAGCTACTATTGGACGGTGGGTTCCGCAGATTACCGTTCCGCCCTGTTCTTTAATATTTTTGACGTGATTTCCTACCCAGTCCATCAGCTCGTCGGAAAAAGCGGGTGCATGGTGGTGCTCTTCGGATGTGAAATCATATCCCATAGCGATATAATAAAGACCGGGTAAAATTTCGGCAATATATGTAGTATCGTCTGTGAAGGTGTCAAAGGCTTTATCTCTGCCGAAGGGGTAATACATAGGCACGACTTCTTCTCTGGGCAGATGCACAGCAGGTATTTTTTCACCGTTTTCATCGATGCTGTAAATGTAGAAATCGGGATAGTCGTGGCTGTCAGTAACCACGAAAGGATTTCCGCCTCTTTCGGTGAAATCTCTAAGTAAGTCACGAACCTCGTGATGGCTGTATGACTCACCGTGATTGGTAAGGTCACCTGTAATGATTACGGTGCTTGTATCCCGGTCTGCTTCGATTGTTTCAAGTGCTTTTTTGAATGCCTCCTCACTCTTCATAATACATATCTGAGTGCTCGGTTGGGGAAGGGTGCGGTAGTCGCAGGCGAAATTCCTTTTACTGAAATAATGTACATCTGTAATGTGGTAAAAATTATAAATCATATTTTCTCCTTTCGGTTTATGTGCGTCAGTATATCGGCAAGTATTTCCTAAAATATAACATAAAAATTTACAAACTTCAACAGCTTTCTGCTAAGGCTGAAATCAATCAGTAGACAGATAATGGTTATTTGTTTATTTTGTAATTTTAATGTTGACAAAATATTAACAGAATGATATAATTATGAACATGAGAGTTCCCTGGAGTGATACCGTCGTACGACAGGGTGTTTTTTCGTGAGAAAAAACATATAAACTTTATTCGCTGATTAAAAATCGGGATGGTAATCAGTGTATAATAATCCCCACAAAAAATACTATATTTCAGAAAGGAAAATGCAAAATGAGAAACTTCAAACGTATTTTAGGCGTAGCACTTGCACTTGTTATGGTTCTCGGCATGTTTTCCGTAACAGCATTTGCTGCTGCACCTGTAGCTGAACTCAACGGTAATCTTTATTCATCACTTAAGGATGCTATCGATGCTGCGTCAGCAGGTGACACAATCACACTCTTTGATGATGTAACAGAAAACGTTACAATCGGTAAGAAACTTATTCTTGACGGTGCAGGTAATGACTACACAGGTAAGATTACCCTTAAAACGGCACCCGTTACAATTCAGAACGTTAACTTCGTTGAAGGAACTGTTTACAAGAATAAGAAATCCGGTCGTACAGTAGGTACAGTTGCTGTTAAGAATTGTACTTTTGACGGTCAGGGCTTAAATGATTATGCTATTAATCTTGGCTCTGTTGACTATATTGTTATCGAGGATTGTACATTTAAGAACTACGGTTACGGTGCTCTCCAGGTTCCCTCTTCTAATATTGCTACAACTTTAAAGAATGTTGATATCAGCAATGTTAACTACGGTGTTAAGATCGACTACAGTAACGGTGTAACTCTTGAAAACGTAACAATGAGCGATATCGGATATTACGGTATCTATAATTCAAATTACGGTAAAAAGACAATTACACTCAACGACTGTACAATTGATGCAGAGAATCCTATCAGAATCTGGCAGAGAAACACTACAGTTACTACTGACATCGTTCTTAAAGGTGATAATGAATTTACTGCAGAAGTAATCGTTTCCGGCAGCGACCTTGTAAATGTTAAGGCTGATGCTGTAAAAGTTGGCGACGAAACTTACGCTACTCTCAGTGAAGCTGTAGCTGCTGCTAAGGATGGCGACATTATCACACTTGTTGGTGACGTTGCACTTGAAAACAGCGAAGCAGAAGTTGTAGCTTACGGTATGTATTCTTACGTTTCTGTAACCGATAAGGCTATCACAATCGACCTTAACGGCAAAACCGTTACAGTTAACCCCTCTCTTGACAAGAATATGCTTGCTGTGTTCCTCGCAACCGGCACAGGCTCTCTTACTCTTAAGGACAGCTCTGAAGCTCAGACAGGTGCAGTTAATGTAACAATGGCTGACGGAACAAAGGCATACTCAATGTTCACTGCTGACGGCGCTGACGCTAAGATGTACATTGAAAGCGGTAACTATTCTATCGACAAGGTAGAATACGGTCAGTCAATGGTTTATGCAGGTCAGGATAAGCAGATTTTCGTTTCCGGTGGTAATTTCTATCTCGGTAACGCAAAGACAAAGGATCCCGGTAACGGCGAAATGCAGCCCTGGATTTTCAACACTCACGGCGATGGTGTTAAGACTATGGTTGTTACAGGCGGTACCTACAATGTAGATCCTACTCATTATCACGGTGAAGCCGGCTTCCCCAAATGCTATTATGCAGTTGATAACGGTGACAACTGGACTGTTGAGCTTGCTCACAAATCCGCTGATGCTGTAAGAGAAAATGAAGTAGAAGCTACCTGTACTTCAGAAGGCTATTATGAAAGCGTTGTATACTGCTCAGTTTGTGAAGTAGAACTCAGCAGGGAACCTGTTGTAGTTCCTATGCATGAGCACACAGCAAGCCCTGCTGCTACATGTCAGGCAGCTCAGGTTTGCACAATCTGCGGTTTTGTACTCGACGCTATCAAGGAATGTAACTTCGTTGATTACGTATACAACAACAATGAAACCTGCTACAAGAACGGCACTCAGACAGCTACATGTACTTATGGTTGCGGTGCAACTCACACTGTAGAAGTTGAAGGCACAAGACTCAGCCACGTTGATGCTGACGGCGATAAGAAGTGCGATAACTGCGGTAACGATTACTGTAATATCTGCGGCAAGATGCATGAAAGCTTCTTTGAAGACGTTATCTGCTTACTTACAGAATTCTTCAACCTTCTTACTTCATTAGTTAAGAACGTATTTTAATTGATTGTTAAATCTTTCGACGGTATAAACGGCGGGCACTTCGGTGTCCGCTGTTTGATTTTTTATGCGGGACGGAATATCTTGACACAGCAAAATATTAGCTTTATAATGTAACAAGTAATATTGGAAATATGGTGAATTTATGAAAAAAGCTAAGACAGTTAAAAAAGAAACCTCCGCGGGATTTTCTCCCGTGCAGTTTTATCTGAGCCTTGTTATGCTCGGCTTACCGCTGATAGTAACTAAATGCTATACCAATATTACAGAGACAAAAAGCATTTATTTTTTATCTTTAAGCCTTTTACTTGTTGTTCCTATGGGAATATACTATATTTTTCAGATGGTTAAAAAGAAAATTCCTGAACCGAAATTCACTCTTGTCGATTCGGCGGTAGGCTTTTTCGGAATAATTTATATTCTGTCTGCGGTTCTTTCTGAGTATCAGTCTGATGTATGGTTCGGTCAGAAATCAAGGTATCAGGGTGCAGTAATAGTTTTGATTTATGTTCTCGTCTATTTTACCGTGTCTAGAAATTATTCTCCCTCACAGGGCTTTTTGCTCTGCTCTCTTACTGCTTTTTCTCTTGTTTCGCTTTTCGGTGTGCTGAACTGCTTTGATGTGGATGTTCTCGGCTTTTACGGTGCTCTTCCGATGAAGTATAAGCAGGCCTACATATCCACCATAGGTAATGTGAATTTTTACAGCAGTTATATGTGTCTTCTTTTTCCTCTTATAGTCTGCGGCTTCTGTCAGACGAAAAACAGGACGAGTCAGACAGTATATATCATCGCTCTTATTGCTGGTACCTTCGGAATAATGGTTACTTCGAGCGAAAGCTTTGTAGTAGGTTTTGTCCTGTCCTTGCTGATAGTACCGCTTTTTATTTGTTATGATAATGAAATGCTTAAGAAGTTTTTCCTCGGAGTAATAAGCATAATTCTGTCAGCTCAGGTGTTTTTGCTTGCTTATAATTCGGCGGAAAAAACAAATATTGAAATTTCCCGTCTTCTCGGTATTATAACATCACCTGCGGTATCACTGTCTCTGTTGATTGTCTGCGGTCTGCTGTATATTCTGTTCACTAAAAAAGATGAGACTGTACCTCTTTTCAGAAAAATTTACACAGTATTTTTCATAGGTGTAATTTCAGCATTGGCTCTTTGCTTCCTTCTGTCAAATACTGTCGGCATCGGTGCTCTGGACAGTATCTTTAAAATCACGGATAGCTGGGGCACATACCGAGGTGAAATATGGAAGCAGTGCATAGAGGTATACAGAGATTTTTCGTTCAAGGAAAAACTTTTCGGCATAGGTCCCGAATCGCTTTACAGGGTAGTGGAATCATCGGAGGTTCACGGTCAGAGGATTCTCGACCAGGCACATAATGAATATTTACAGTATCTGCTTACTACAGGTATTTTCGGCGTTTTATCCTATTTGTTTATTATAGTTGCAGTGTCTGTTTCAGTAGTAAAGAAACTAAGAAAAAACACTCTTTCTGTCGGACTCTTTGCAGGTCTTGTATCATATTGGGTACAGGCATCTGTAAATATTGCTCAGCCTTTTACTACTCCGATAATGTATATCTTTATAGCAGTTATCGGCGGAATGCTGTTGAGTGAACAGAAAAGCAATAAATTACCGTAATTTTACGGCTTTAAGTGAGGAATAATATGACGAAAACAGAAAGAAAGCCTTCGGGTCTTACTCTGAAGCATAAAATCGGTTACGGTCTCGGACCGATGGGCTTTCTCTGTTTTCCCGAACTTAAAGAGGAAGCAGGAGACACAGGTAACTACGGACTTTACGACCGGATTAACGCCATTAAAGAATTCAGAAGAGTCTCCCCCGAAGCTCTCTTCCGTGAATGGAAAAAGATAAAAGCTGATTGTTACCACTCTTACAAATAAGCCTGTAGGGGAGTAAGGTGGTGTCCTCTTGGTTGTTAAGTATTAGGAGGTGCGAATATGTTATTGAATATAGATGATTTAATCTGGCGGTATGAGTGTTCAAAACGAACATATTCAAAAGAACCAAGATATGGATACGATATATATAAAGAAGATTTTATAGTCATAACAGATTCAGTGAGAGAAAAAATTGAAACAGGAACATTGAGTGTGATTCCATTTATAAATTCATATAAAGTATGTTTAAAGATAATTGATGAGTATCTTTCTTGGTCTGCGTTAAATGATTATAAAAGAGGAGCGTATGAGGCGATGAAACAAAAGCCTCAAAATGAGATGGTTGCTTTTTTATGGTATTTTGAGCATATTGACGGTACATATTCTTTCAGTGAATTTGAAGAAAAAAGAATTAAAAAAATAGTGGAAAAATGGGCTTTGACCAATGGGTTTAGAATTGAAAAATCGTAATATTAAAGAATTTGTCTTAACAAAAACTGCTCACATCATTTCGGTGTGAGCAGTTTTTATACCCTCGCATATAATAAACGGGGGTGATATTATGGCTATAATTCCTTATGACCGTCAGGCGGCAATTAACTACGCCCGTGAGTGGGCTTTCAGAAGAAATCCCCGTTTTCTCGATTTCAGCGGAATAGGTGGTGACTGTACAAATTTCGTCTCTCAATGTATTTATGCAGGGAGCAGAGTGATGAATTTTACTCCTGTTTACGGCTGGTACTACCTTTCATCTTCTAACCGTACCGCCTCCTGGACAGGAGTAGAGTATCTTTATAATTTTCTTACCTCTAACGAGGGTGTAGGGCCTTTCGGCAGAGAGGTGGGGGAGGATGAAATCGAAATAGGCGATGTGGTACAGCTCGGCGATGCTGACGGCGATTTTTACCATACGATTATTATAACTTCGCTTTATCCTGAATTTCTCGTGGCATCACATTCAAACGATGCATTTAACCGTCCGCTTTCATCCTATGACTACGATGTAGCACGGTTTATCCACATCGACGGGGTGAGAACAGAAGAGTAAAAGAAAAAACTCCCCTGAAAGGGGAGGTGGCACGGCTGTGCCGTGACGGAGAGGTTTTTAATCGCCTCTGACTATTCTGTAGGTCTGACGGAAGTCTTCCTTGCCCCAGCCTCTTTCCATAGCCTTGTCTATGGCGGCCTTGGCGGCTCTCATACCGGGCATATCGAAGTCCATTTCCTCACTGATGTGTGAGCAGATGGTAATATCCTTGCACATGTTTTCCAGGGAAAAGGCTGTGGTCCAGTCCTCGTTTTTGAGCTTTTCTCTCTGTACGTTCATATAAAAATTCTGTGCACCGCCTGCGGCTACGGCATCGGCGAAGTTGTCGATGGAAATACCGAGCTTCTGAGCAAGATTAAGAGTTTCGTTTACACCGTTCTGAATCTGTGCTACGAGGGTGTTATGGCATATCTTGGCGGCGAGTCCCATACCGTTTTCACCCATATAAATAACCTTGCTTCCCATATAAGAGAGAATGGGCTCTATAATCTCGAACACTTCCTTTTCGCAGCCTGCGAGGACACCGAGAGTACCTGCGATGGCGTCAGCTTTGGAGCGCACTACGGGACAGTCAGCAAACTGTGCACCCTTTGCCTTGACCATATTTGCTACCTCAACTGAGGCATCAGGCTCGATGGTGCTCATATCGATGCAGATTTTTCCCTCTTTAAGATAGGGGAGCATTTCAGTATAAGCCTCTTTAACGTGATTTGAGGTGGGTATCATTGTGATGATGATATCCGCCTTTTCTGCTACCTCGGTATTGGTGGCACAGCCTACAGCACCGAAAGATGCTAATTTATCTATCTGACTTTGCTTGTGGTCGTTACAGTAAACGGTGTCATTGTGCTTCTTTACGATGTTTTCGCACATTGATTCACCCATAATTCCTAAACCGATAAAACCTATTCT
>JAZNMU010000191.1:0-16775 GCA_045579865.1 Acutalibacteraceae bacterium | reverse complement strand
TTTTCGCCGAGCTTGGTTTTGGGTCGGTGGAAGCCGGGTGTATCAGTGAAAACGAGCTGAGTCTCACCCTCTGTCAGCACACCCATAATACGGGTACGGGTGGTCTGAGGCTTATCGGAAACGATGGCGATTTTCTGACCGAGCATACGGTTGAGTA
The DNA here is from genome assembly GCA_045579865.1 of Acutalibacteraceae bacterium. Classification (GTDB taxonomy): domain Bacteria; phylum Bacillota; class Clostridia; order Oscillospirales; family Acutalibacteraceae; genus UBA6857. The sequence goes on along the minus strand of JAZNMU010000191.1, from coordinate 16,618 downwards.
TGGAGGATTTGCCTACATTGGGTCTGCCTACTATGGCAATAAAAGCGGTTTTAGTCATAAGTTATTCCTTTCGTTGCGGAGAATGGTTTATATGCCCTCGGGGCTGTAAATGATGAAATCCGTGTAGCCTGCCTTCTGCATCTTTCTTATGAAGGAGGCGGAGTATTCGGAGCTGTCCACGGTGTAAACGGCTCTTTTTTCACCCACGCTGTTTTTTAAGGTAGCCAGGAAAGATAAAACGGAAACATAGTCTGTCTTTTTATCGACGGTAATACCTTCGGGTCTTTCGAGAGTGTTTATGGCGAAGCCGTCGGCCACACTCGGAAGCATCGAGCCGAAATAAAGGCTGTTATTGGTTTCGAGAATGTCATTGGCACTGTGTGAGAGAAGTAAAAGACAGTCCTCGGGGAGCTGCTTTTTTATCTGCTGTACGAATGAAAGCAGTGCTTTGTTTCTGCTCTGATTTTTTCTTTCGCCCGGGTAGGTGGCACTTGAAACATATTCGCCTGCGGGGAAGCTGACCTCCTCGAGGAGAATACCGTCAATTTTGAACTGCATTACCTCACCTACGATGCCGGCGATGTAATTTACAGCATCCTTTGAAAAGGGGCTCAGACGGCTTTTACCGCCGTCCTCAGCCTTGGCGCCGGTCCAGTTTACATCGGTATCCATATATTTTACCGCCATAGAGGGATTTGCCGTGGCTGCAGCATTATCCGCAAAGCAGAAAATACGGGCAACAACCCTTATCTTTTCGCTTTCGAAAATGTCGAGTGCCTGTCTGACGGTGTTATTATCGAAAAGAGCAACCTTTGCGCTTACGGCAGTTTCGTTCAGAGAAGTATAGGAGAGCTTACCGTCGCTGTTTTTGAAATCTATCAGAACACTGTTGCAGTTCTTCCTTTTAACCTGACGGGCGAATTCTTTTATATATTCCCTGTCGCCTAATTTTTCCGCAGGCATATAAAGAGTCTTTACGCTTTCACCGCCGAAGGGTAAAAGAGGCTCTGTCTGCTGTTCTTCTCCCTCGGGAAGGGTGGTATCGGCTGAGGAAGTGAGCCTTTCAGCATCCGTGTAGGAAATATCCAGCATCAGATTTACTGTGAAATAGGAAAGCAGAGTCATAAATACAAAAAGGAAGCAAAGGAGAATATTTCTGACAAGGCGGTTCTTTCTGTACTTTCTTCTTTTGCCCTCCAGAGGTAAAATCTTAGAAGGGAATTCGCGGGCAAAGGTATAGTAGCTGTGTCTTATTCTTACCTTGCCGTTTTCGGGATAGGGAGATTTTTTCTTATCAGTTTTTTTCTTTGACATAATTATACCTAAGTTGGCGAGAGTAATCCGAAACAGTTTTTTTGATGTGGATTTTTCGCCGTTTACATATTAAAATATTAGTTAATTTGAAATTCAGCATGACCAGAATTTTCGACCTGAAAGTGAGAATTTTAAATTGGATTTTTGGTTGCTGAGAATGATGAAAGGCTGACGCCTTTCGAGGGCGAAGCGCCGAAAAGCCTTTTAAAAGACCTCTTTCAGGCTGTTTCGGGTTGCGCTCGCCGACTTAACTTATACAAAGAGAGATTGACCTGAAATACAGCTCATAGCTAAGGCTATAAGCGAGATGTAAATGAAAAGGGCGGGAGTGCCCCTGAAAACCTCGGGGATGTAGCGGTTATTTTTTATGTGCTTCATTCCCGTATTGATGAGAAGCATCGAAAGGGTGAAGGCCATACCTGCACCTATGCCGGTACCTACCGTTTCGGCGAGACTGTAGCCCGCCTTGAAATCTACTACGGGCAGAGCGATGATAAGAGTATTCAGCGCACACATACCCAGTGAGTTCATAAACTTTTTATCTGCTCTTAAAGCCGTAAGGCAGAAAAGCGCCGTTATCAGATAAAGCACCAGCAGAACAACCGTATACAGTGCGATGCGGTATTTGGTTTCAAGAGCGAAAACGAAGGGGATTTTATTCAGGAAGAAGCAGATAAGCGAAAGAGCCAGGGAAAAGAAGGTCACCGTTCCGCCGTACATAAAAAAGTGCTTGGGGCGTTTGGCTAATCGGATGCTTTCGCTCATGCCGTAGCCTGTGCTGAAAATCATATTCTGAACCAGAGCGGCATAAAGGGCGGCGGTGAGCATTGAAGTAAACTGTGTCATTGAATGTTACCGCCTTTCGCATTATCTTCACTGCCGTGTCTCGGACGGATTTTTTCGTCATAGTCACGGATGACCTTGGGCTTGTTGTTTTTATCGGAGAAAAGGCCCGGGTCTTTTATTACGGGCTTTTCGTATGCCGCATTCATAGAGAAGGTGTCACGGACCTCATCGGGGTAGAACTTAATGAGAAGCCATTTGTGCCCTGCGGCTAAAAAGCCTAAAACAGCCAGGGCGACGAAGGGTAGAACACTCTGAGGCAGACAGGGAACAGCATCGGCAGAGGTGAAGAGTGTGCCGTAGGCTATATATTCTCTTACGGCACCGACTGTAAGAGCCACAGCACCGTAGCCTACACCTGCCGCTACGCCGTCGGTAACTGCGTTGAGAACGGTGGTTTTGCAGGCGAATTTCTCACAGCGGATAACAGCTAAAGCATTAACGCAGAGAAGATAGAAATAAATGCCCAGACCCGCACCCCCGTCAGGAGCAAGGGAGAAAATATATCTGTCACATAAAAGCACCACGGAAAGTGAAAGGAAGGTATAAATCGCCATACGGAGCCAGCGGGGCACCTTTTTCAGGAGAAGGCTTGTTACCGCTTCCGTTACCGTAAGTACAGCCATAACACCCACGGCGAGGCAAAGACCGTTTACTACGGTGGTGGCGGCGCCGACTATAGGACAGATGCCGATTATCTGGGTGAGAACGGGATTATGGACGAAGCTTCCTTTGAAAAGAGCCGTGGAAAGACTCAGGACGGGCTTTGACTTTTTGTTTTTCATTTCGCACCCGCCTTTCTTTCCCTTGTCTGGTTTTTCTTCGTCAGGGGTTTTCTGTATTTTTCAGCTGTTTTTTTGGAAAGAATGGTCTCACCCGTAAGTGCAGGCCAGAGAGCGTTTGTGATGAGAATACTGAAGCAGGCAGGGTCTGGCGTTTTGGAAAAATATCTCAGAAGCATACATACCGCACCGCCCGTAAGGCCGTAGAAAAAGGCTCTGTCAGGCTTTCTCGGTGAGGTTACGGGGTCAGTTATGAGAAGCAGAGAGGCGAAGATAAGACCGCCTGCACACAGCTCGATGATTACCGAGGAAAGTCTGCCCGAATTTACTCTCGGAAAAAGGAAGGCGAATACCGCCGCTGCAGAGAGATAGCCAAGGGAGGCAAAGAGCCTTTTCGGGTGTCTTACCGCCATATAGCCGAAGCCTCCCATGAGAACGAGCATACTTGTGGTGCCTATGGCACCGGGATAAGCGCCCGAAAGAAGGGTAGTTCTGCCGAAAACATTAAGGGAAAGGCTGTTGCCCTTCGAGAGCATATCGAAAACCGTTTCGCCCTTTATGAAGCCTTCAGTGCCGAAAAAGGCGAAGTCACTGCCTGTGGCAGGGTAGGTAAAGACAGCCTCAGTAAACATCATCGCCGCGAAGCAGAAGCCTGCCGCCGCAGGAAGGAAGGATGTATTTCTCACATCACCGAAGGGGAGCTTGGCGACTAAAATGGCGAAGGCAGAAGCACTGATGCCCACATAAAAGGGTGCGGATACAGGCAGCAGCAGAGCGATTATCATACCCGTGGTAAGAGCGCTCAGGTCTGCGACCGTGTTCTTTTTTAGCAGGGCTTTAAAGCCCACAGCCTCGCAGATGACTGCCGTGAGGGAGCAGAGAAGAATCTGCCACAGGGCATAGATACCCCCGTGATAAACTCCCACTGCCGACAGGGCAAGACAGATAGCGAAAATATCGGCATTATATCTGAAAATCGGATTTTTAAAAGAAAATATATCTTTACTGTTCGGCATAACAGTACCTCAGATTAAAAATATTTGGCGGCTTTTTCACGCAGAGTGGCGATGGCTTCCTTCGGATCTTCCGCACAGAAAACTGCAGAGCCTGCCACGAGGACGTTTGCACCTGCCTTTGCCGCTGTTTCTACCGTAGAGGGAGATATACCGCCGTCAACCTGGATGTCCATTTCGAGGTTTCTTCTTTTACATTCCTCACGGAGCTTTTCGATTTTAGGCATCATATCGGCCATAAAGCTCTGTCCGCCGAAGCCGGGTTCTACGGTCATAACGAGAACCATACCGAGCTTTTCGAGGTAGGGGTAAACTGCCTCGATTTCAGTGCCGGGCTTTACTGCCAGAGCGGCGATTTTACCGTTTTCTCTGATAAGGTCGATGGTTTCCTCGATGGGAGAGTCACATTCGACGTGGAAGCAGATAAGGTCTGCACCTGCGTTTATGAAGTCGGGAGCATACTTAAGAGGGTCACTTATCATAAGATGGCAGTCAAAAACAAGGTCAGAGCATTTGCGAAGGCATTTAACCAGAGGAGCGCCTAAGGTAATATTGGGCACGAAATGGCCGTCCATAACATCGATATGGAGCCAGTCGGCACCGCAGCGTTTCATATTTTCGAATTCCTCACCCATTTTTGAATAGTCACAGGAAAGAATGGAAGGTGAAATTTTAATCATAATGTATATCTCCTTTATATTAATCTATGTTGATTATATATTATAACATATTATAGGGTTAAAAATCAAGGGAAAAAGAAACCGCCACTTCAGAGTGACGGTATAAGATCAGTTTTCCGTTAACTTTAACTGTTCAAGCTGGTCTCTTCTGCCGTAAATCACAGCAATTACACTGACCTCTTTCTGCTTTTCGTTGACGGTAAAGTAAATGTTGAAATTTTTTACAGGCATTTTATGTATGCCGTGACTGTGCCACGGTTCTTCATTAATAAGTGCCACTCTTTTGGGCATAGAGTTTAAGGAAAGAATGTTTTTTTCGACTTCATCAAGTAATCGATTTGCTGACATGGGTGCTTTCAGTGTGTCTCTGATATAAGTGAAAATTTCAAACATCTGTATTTTTGCCTGTACGGTAATTTTTATTTTGAAATTATCCATTTTTCAGCTCCTTGCGAAGTGCGGAAAAAACATCTTCTGCGTTTTCTGCTTCTCTTGTTTCAGCCTGCTGCATCCCTGTTTCCATAATACGGGCGAAGGTATCTGAATCCATTTCGTCGAGGGTTTTCGGTGCAGAGGAAAGAGAGAGAGAAAAGGGTATCCCTTTTTTTATGATGATTTGTTTGTAAAGCATATTGATTACTACAGATACGGGGATGCCGAGCTGCGACATAATTTCTTCGGCCTGCTGTTTAACCTCGGGCTCCACACGGGCGAGGACATTTGCGGTTTTAGTTGCCATATTAATTCCACCTTTCAGGATTATTATACGCTTTTGTATAACAAATAGCAATACATTTTATGAAAAATATTTATGTATGTGTCTTTTTCTCCGGTTGACACTTTCTCTCTTTTGTGTTATAATCTTATACTGTATAAAAATATAAAATTCACTTTGTGATTTAAGGAAAAGGAGTTATCCTATAATGGCTATGAATGAAAATTTCAGAAGTATTCTTGACGGTATCGGTCAGGAGCTTACAAATCTCGGCTTCACCGCTTACAAAAACGAAAACGGTGAGTTCATCACCGAAGCAGATGAAAAAATCACTGCAAGATATACAGGTGAAAAGGGCGTTATCGCCGTAAGCTATGAGGACGGCAAGATTATTCTTTTCGCAGGCGAAGACCTCGAAGCCCCCGAGGAAACACCGAAAAAGCTCTCTGCTTCTCTTTTAGATGAAAATGCAGACAGCAGAGACGTTAAATATGTGGTGAACGAGCTTAACGACACTCTTCACAGCAAATATGCAAAGAAGACTGCCGCTCCCAAAAAGGCAGTTCAGCAGAAGGCGGCTCAGACCGTTTCCAAGGCTGCAGTAAAGCACGGCTCCTTCTACGACCCCAATACTTTAGCAAGTAAGCTCTGCCTCGTTTTCCCCGAGCTCCGTCCCTACTATAAGGACAATCTTGCCACATACGGTGAGTTTCTGGCAGAGAAGTTCTTCGATGACTACGGCACTGCTAAGGTTATCGGCGCCATCAAGGCTAACGATCCTCAGACTATGAAAAAACTTTTCCAGATTCTCAACGAAATTTATGAGGACGGCACAAGCGAGGTACAGGACGTTATCGCCGTAACCATTCTCGGCGCTCTCGAAAATGATCAGATTCTCCTCGCACGCTGTGTGGACTATATGAGCACTACTATGGCTCCTCCCGTAATCGAGGTTAATAAACTTCTCGCCAAATCAAAGAAGTCAAGAAAGCTTCTCGAGAATCCTCCTGCATATAAGCCCAAAAAGGAAAAGAAGCCCGGTATGTTCGCTCAGGCTATGGCTCAGGGCGGCGGCGGTATGCCTCCCGCTATGTAAATGCAAAGTTCAAAGTGCAAAGTTCAAAGTGGCGTGTAAGGTTTCAGAAATAAAAATGATAGTCCGCCGATTTTACGGTATACATCGTAGGGGCGGATATTATTTGATAGGCTTTTCAGAGTTTTTTAAAAAATATGTTCCGCAGGGATACGGCTTGCCGTGTCCGCAAAATCACTTCAAACCCTCCGGAAAATGTAGGGGCGACCATCGGTCGTCCGCAAAAATACGCAAAACAAGCATTACCTTAATGTAAAAGGAGTGTACAAGTATGTTTTTAGATCCTATCCTTAAACTGTTCTGGAAAAACACCGAAAGAATGGATAATAAGAGAATCGCTACTCTTCATTTCCCCGAAGGTGTACACGAAAGCAATAATCACGCCTATCTTCCCGATGGACATAAGCATCATCTGCTCGATGTCTACTACCCTGAGAACGCAGAGGGAAAGCTTCCCGTTATTATCGACGTTCACGGCGGCGGCTGGATGTACGGCGATAAGGAGCTTAATAAAAACTATTGTCTCACTTTAGCCAAAAGAGGTAATGTAGTATTCAATATGAGCTACAGACTTTACCCTGAGGTTACTGCTGACGAACAGCTCCGCGACGTAGCGGCGGCACTTAAATGGATAAATGAAAATCTTGACCGCTTCCCCTGTGACAGAGACAGTATCTGCCTTACAGGTGACTCTGCAGGCGGTATGCTCGCAGGCTTTACGGCTATGCTTTCACAGAGTGAGAAAATGAGAGAGCTTTATGATGTTCCCGATTTCTCTCTTAAGTTCGATGCAGTAGGTCTCACCTCTGCCGTAGCATATATGGACGACGGTACTCTTATGTCCTTTTATACTAAAATTATGCTCGGCGGTAATAAATATAAAAAAGAAAAGTGGGCGCCTTATGTCAATATCGACAAGGTACTCGATTTAGGCGAAATGATCCCCACCTTTATGGTTACATCCACGGGCGACACTCTGGCTATGAAGCAGGTGCTCCGTGCCGCTGAGGACTTCAAGAAAAAGGGCGTCGAGGTGGAAATGATGAACTTCGGTGAGTATAAGGGCAAGGCTCTGCCTCACGTGTTCTCCATTCTTTATCCCGAGATGAAGCCTTCGGCAGAAAACATTGATGCTATGCTTGAATTTTTCAGAAAGCATAGTAAAATCTCACAGCAATAAAGAATTAAGGGCTGACATCAGCCCTTTTTTGATGAATAACTTTAAATGAAAAAGGAGGAAACAATGAAACTGCTCTTTGATTTATTTGTTATCTTCGCCCGGATAGGCGGCTTCACCTTCGGCGGCGGCTATGCCATGCTTCCCATGCTTCAGAAGGAAGTGGTGGAAAAGCGCGGATGGGCTACCCAGGATGAGCTGATGGACTATTATGCCATCGGTCAGTGTACACCGGGTATCATCGCCGTTAACGTGGCTACCTTCATCGGCACTAAGCTGAAGGGCTTTTGGGGTGCACTCTTTGCTACTTTAGGTGTAATAACTCCGTCCATAATCATTATTATGATTATCGCCGCCTTCATAAGCGGTTTTCAGGATATAGAGATAGTCACCCACGCCTTTAACGGTATCAGAGCTGCTGTGGTTGCTCTCATTCTCTCCTCGGTAATAAAACTTTCGAAAAAAAGCATCGTAGACAAGATTACCGCAGTGATTTTCGTTCTGGTGGCAATTCTCTCCTTCTTTACAGATATTTCGCCTGTCCTCTTTATCATCGCAGTGGCATTTATTTCTCTTGCCATAAATATGGTCAAGGCAAAGAAAATGAAAGGGGGAGAAGAGAAATGATTTTTCTTGAACTTTTTTTCCGCTTCTTCTTTGTGGGAACCTTCTCTGTCGGCGGCGGTTTGGCCACTCTGCCCTTTCTTACGGATATGGGAGAGGTGACGGGTTGGTTTACACAGACAGATATTTCAAATATGATAGCCATTTCCGAGTCTACTCCCGGTCCCATCGGCATAAATATGGCTACCTATGTAGGCTTTCAGATGGGCGAGGGCTTCGGCGGAATGGCGGGTGGTTTTTTAGGCGCGCTGATAGCTCCTCTCGGTCTTACCGCTCCTGCTCTTATCGTGGTTTTAGCCATTTCGAAGGTGCTTCTCAGATTCCGCTCCTCGAAATATGTGGAGTGGGTTTTCTACGGTCTGCGTGCCGCTTCACTGGGTCTTATCGCTTCCGCCTGTTTAGGTGTTGCCAAGATAGCCTTCTTTTCGGCAGATGCCTTCGCAGAGAGCGGTAATTTCCTGATGGCTGTGGATTATAAAAGCATTATCCTTTCGGTGCTGATATTCTTTGGTGTCACGAAATTCAAAAAAATCCATCCCATTGTGTTTATACTTATAGCGGCAGTGGTGGGAATAGTGTTTAAGTTTTAATTTTAACAGGTGATAAATTAATAAAAACAGAGCAGGTGCATTTCGTTAAGCATATCAGCTCTGTTTTTTGTTGTTTATTTGCTGAAAACAAATAATTAATTTCTATATTTCTGATATATTTTGTTGCATTTGATGAAAAAACACTGTATAATTTACTTCAGAATGGAGGAGAGAATATGAATGTCTCAGAAATTGTATCAAAGGTAAAACAGGCTCCGGGTTATGTTAAAGAACACTGGAATACACCGGCTGAGGGTGAATATCTCACTCTGAAGGAGATGGCAGCCTACACTATGTCGCAGGCAGGTACATATATTTATATGACTGCCTCGGCTATCGTGACCTTTTCCGCTTCACTTTTCTGCGGAGCTATTATGGAAATTCCCGCTATGGATTTCTATCTGATTAACCTTATCTCAACTGTAATAGGATATATTCTTATGTTTACTAATCCTGTCGGAATGCTCCTTTACGAGAATCACGGCAGACTTACACCGAAAATGAGAGCATTTGCTCATGCGACTTATTTCGGTCAGCTTTTATTAGGAGTTCTGTGCTACTTCATTCCTGCAAACACCTTTGAAGGCTTTATGATGGGTATGCCTCAGATTGCGGGTAACATTCTCGTCTGCGGCGGTATCACAGGATATATTACATGGATTATCCGCCGTCTTTTTTGTGCAAAATACGGCAGAGTTAAGCCGTTTATTCTCTCCTGCGCATTACCTTCGGCAGCGATTCTTTCAATAATACCTTACCTTCCCGTGCAGAATGTACCTTATGTAGTGAAGCTTACTGTTCTTCATTTTGCTTTTACGATGATGAACTTCTTTTATAACAGCTTTATAGGTGTAAACGGACTGGTAGCTTTTATGACGCCTAACTCTCAGGAACGTCAGAAGCTTTACTCCATTGTTCCCATTATTACAGGCTTCGCCCCGTCAGTTATCAATATTTTCTTCCCCATACTTATCGCTTCGACAGGAGGCTATACAAGCCTTAAGACCTATAAGATTTTCGTTCCTATTTTTGCCATTATCGGTGCTGTGTGCTCTCTTGCCGCATTCTTCTGTAAAGAGCGTACCATCGAGGAGCAGATAGATACCCGCAAAAAGGTTTCCTTCTTCGAGGGTGCAAAAAATGCTCTCAAAAATAAATATCTGTGGATAATAAATATATCAAATGTTGTAGGACAGTGGCAGTGGATGATAAATAATCTGCTCCAGTGGTGGTTCATTTATTCTCTCCGAGAACAGAGACTTTTCGGTATCGCTTCAAGTCTTGTTGTTATCGGTATGACACCCGGCAACCTGCTTTGTGTATGGCTTACAAAGAAATTTCAAAAAAGAGACCTTCTTATTATTGCAAGAGCGGCATCCATTGTAAGTATATTCGGTATGCTTATTGCCATAAGAAGTGAAAGCATAATCATTTTTCTTGTCAGCTTATTTCTCAGGAACTTCCTTCAGACCATTGACAGCGGTGTTTCCACGGGGCTCGGTGCTGATGTTCAGATTTATCACCAATGGAAATTCGGTGAACGCTGCGACTCAATTTCAGGCATCTTCTCTTGGTTTACTAACCCGCTCAATCTTGCTCTCGGATATTTAAGCCCCTGGATTCTTGAGCTTATGGGCTTTACCTCAGACTGGGATGTGCTTTACGATACTGAAATCTGCGCTGATGTTTTCAGCGTACATGTATGGTTTACAATCATAAGCCTGTTCCTTGCAACAGTACCCTTCATCTTCTATAACCTGACAAAAGAAAGACACGATATGTGTGTAAAAGAGCTTCAGGAGCGTTTGGAAAAAACGAAAGATGAAGAGACATCTATCGAAATGAGCCGGGAGGTGGCAGAATGAAAAGAATCATAACAGTTTTATTGCTTGTTTCACTTTTATGCTTCAGCTTTGCTTCCTGCGGCGGTGAGCTTCAGGTGCTATCCGGAAAAACCGATATTACATATAAAATCGAAAACGGTGAGGCTGTGGTAACGAAGGTGCCGAACAAATCAACAGTCACAAGCATAGTTATCCCCGATGAATACGAAGGTGCACCCGTAACGGAAATAGCAGATTTTGCAGCGGTTAATCTCGAGTATGTAACTGAAGTTTATATCGGTAAAAATGTAAGGGAAATCGCAGACTGGGCATTCGGTAACAGTAAAAAAATCACAAAGTTCGAGGTAGATGACAATAATGAATATATATGTGATGCAGACGGTGTGATTTACACTGAAGATATGAAAACACTTCTTTTCTATCCTCCCTCAGGCGGAGTTAAAACAGAAAAGGATGAGGGCGGAAATGAAATAAAAACCATTTCATATACTATTCCTGAGGGCGTAGAGACCGTCCGTTCAAAGGCATTTTATAAATGTCAGGAGCTTACAGAAATTCTTCTTCCCTCCACTCTTAAGTCAATAGAGGAAAAAGCCTTTTTCCGCTGTAATCTCAAGAGCATCACATTACCTGAAGGACTGGAGTTCATCGGCAAGGATGCCTTTGCATTCTGCTACTCAGCTCCGTCGGTTACGGTGCCCGCCTCTGTAAAGCAGATTGACGAATATGCCTTTTTCAGCTGTACATCAATGCTTGAAATTAATATGCAGGGCAAAGAAAGCGAAATGACTCTGGGTAAAAAATGGTATCCCACAGATAACGGCATTGAGCTTGGTGAAAAGCTGGTTATAAACTGGGAAAGCAAATAAACATTCTTAAAAAAGATTAATCCGAACTTTTACCGGAAAAGGTAACTGTTCGGATTTTTTTATTGAATTATTTCTTCCGCCTCATTCTTCTCGTCCTGTTGATATGCCTTTCGAAGTCGCCTTTTTCTATAAGCTCTGCCAGAACATACTGCTCGAAAACAGGTACGGTACAGGAGTAAAAGCCTAACTTTTCTTCGAACTCCTTCATCATCTTTTCGGGGAGAATCATATAACCTGCTCGCATTGACGGAGCAATAGTCCTGGAGAAGGTGTTAAGGTAAATAACACAGCCTTCCCTGTCCAGAGAAAAAACCGTGTCCTCGTGCTTGGTGGAAACTGTCAGCTCCGAGTCGTAGTTGTCCTCGATGATGACAGCATTTCTGTCCTTCGCCCAGGAGAGATATTCTCTTCTCTTCGAGGCTGAGGCGGTCACACCGCTGGGGTAGCTGTTAAAGGGAGTGATGTGCAAAACTTCGGCATCGGTGCTTTGCAGTTCTTCGGTTTTTATGCCGTCAGAACCCATTTCGAGCATACGGTACTCCACCTGACAGGCGGAATAAACCTTTCGGATTTTTTCATAGGAGGGGCTTTCGAGAGCGAAGATTTTATCTCTGCCTAAAAGCATAACGATGAGGCTGTAAAGATATTCTGCGCCCGAGCCGATAATAATGCACTCGGGCTTTGTGATGATACCTGTGTTACGGGAAAGATAGTCGGCGATGGCTCTGCGAAGCTCCGGACAGCCGAAATTCGGTGATTTGACTAAAATATCCTCACCGTAGGCGGAGAGAACTCTTCTCATAGTCTTTGACAGAACGGAGAAGGGGAATTCACTTGCCGTCGGGTGGATGCTGTGCTTGACCTTTTTTCTGTCATCTGTTTTTTCGTTTAAGGTCAAAAAATCATTTTCCTTGTATATTACGAAATAGCCCTTTCGTTCTCTTGCTTCAGTGTAGCCTTCGTCGCAAAGCAGAGAATAGCTGTGCTCGACGGTTATAACACTGACGCCCGACTCCTCAGCTAAAAGCCTTTTTGAGGGCAGACGGGAGCCGTATTTGTAAATACCGTCGGTAATGTCCTGACGGAGCTGACGGTAAAGCTGGATATAGGCTTTTTCTTTTGAAGCGGTGTCGATTTTGTATTTCATAGTTAGTTTCCTTACAAATAAAAGAAAGATAATTCTGCGGACACGGCAAGCCGTGTCTCTACGGAATGTGTGCTTTTCAAAGCGGACGACCAATGCTCGCCCCTACGATGTCTACCGTAAAATCGGCGGACTGTCATTTTTTCATTTCTGAAATCTTACACGCCACTTTGAACTTTGCACTTTGAACTTTGCATTTAAAGGGCGGTGTATCACTTCTTAGTTCCCGAAATCTTTCACGCAGTTTCGCATTCCGAATTTATATAATTCCTCCGTTTTTCGCCGTTTCACGAAGTGCCTGAAAATCGGAAAGGAACTGAAGGCGCTTATCCTCATCGTTTATTATTTCTGTCGGATGACAGAAGGCTATAAAAAACAGCTTACCTTTTTTGATGAACTTTCCGTGGTCTTTTCTCAGGTTAAAGGCGGGGTCTATCATTTTCTTAGCCGCTGTTTCACCGAGGCATACGATGATTTTCGGCTTGATGTAGCGGACCTGATTTCTCAGATGCTCCATACAGGTGTCATAGTGGCTGTCATCGGGGATTTCATCATCGGAAGGACGGCACTTTAAAATATTTGTGAGGAAATACTTTCCCTTATCCATATCGCACAGGGTGAGGAATTTACCGAAAAGCTCGCCCTCTTTTCCTGTAAAGGGCAGACCTTTGAGGTCGTCCTTGCCTCGGGGAAAATCACCTACGAAAAGAATGTCCGCTTTTTCGCTTCCTTCACCGAAAACTATATTGAGCCTTTCCTCATAAAAGGGGCATTTTTTACATAAGGTGCACTCATCTTTTATGTTTTCAAATTCGGCAGAGTACATTTTTATCCCTCCTTAAAATAATATCTGTATTTATTTTATCATAAAAATAAAAAAAGTACAGTATGAATGTTGAAATTAGGAAAAATTTGTTGTAGAATAGAAAGGTAAAATAAAACAAGTAAAACACGGAGGATATTAAAAATGAACAGACCCGTTTTAATCGAAACATCAGCCAGACACGCTCACGTAAGCCGCAGAGTGCTTGACATTCTTTTCGGTGAAGGCTATGAGCTTACAAAGAAAAAGGATCTTTCTCAGCCCGGTCAGTATGCCTGTGAGGAAAGAATCCAGGTTATCGGCCCCAAGGGCAGCTTCCCCGGCGTATCTATTCTCGGACCCGTACGTCCCGAAACACAGGTTGAGCTTTCAGCAGGTGACGCCAGAAGCATTGGCGTAAAGGCTCCCATCCGTGAAAGCGGCGACCTCGAAGGCAGCGGCGGCTGTAAAATCGTAGGCCCCAAGGGTGAGGTAGAGCTCAAGGACGGTGTTATTATCGCAAAAAGACACATCCATATGACTCCCGAGGATGCAGAAAAGTACGGTCTTACAGACAAGCAGATCGTTTCCGTTAAGGCTGACAGCGACGGCAGAAGCCTCATTTTCGGCGACGTTATAGTAAGAGTTAACCCTGCTTATGCACTCGCTATGCACATCGACACCGACGAAAGTAACGCTGCTTCCTGCGTTCCCGGTATGATGGGCGACATTATCTGAGCTGAGATAATATAATAACAGTAAAGGCTTTTTGGTTTTTCCATTAAGCCTTTATTAAATTCGGAATTCGAAATGCGTAATTCGGAATTGTGGGTCACTTCGTTCCGAAGTATATCCGAATAAAGCTTTACAAAATAATTAACGATACACCGCCAAATAAAAAAGAGTATTATAATCTACTCTTTACTTTTTAATGAATGTTTTCTCTGCGGAGAAAAACTGAATAATATATTGTGGTAAATCTGCGACCGAAATTCTGCATTTTGCATTCTGCATTCTGCATTATTTTGCGGGTACCGCAAAATAACAAGGAGAAACACTATGAACCACTTTTTTGCCATGCACTCACGAATGAAATATATTAACCGCTGGGCGCTTATGCGTAATACAAGCAGTGAAAACATAAGCGAGCACAGTAATGATGTGGCCGCCATAGCTCACGCATTAGCCGTGATAAAAAATGTCCGTTACGGCGGTAATCTTAACTGTGAAAGAGCGGCATTTTTAGGGCTTTACCACGATATGCCCGAAATCATCACCGGTGATATGCCCACTCCCGTCAAATACCACAGTCCCTCTCTGCGTCAGGCCTTCGCCGAGGTGGAGGATATGGCGAGCGAAAAGCTTCTGTCTATGCTTCCTGAGGATTTGAAGGAGCATTATAAAAGTGCCTTCTTTCCCGAAAAGGAAGATGAGGCCTTATGGAAAATTATCAAGGCAGCAGATAAAATCTCCGCTCTGATAAAATGCATCGAGGAGGAAAAGGCAGGAAACAAGGAGTTCACGAAGGCCTTCGAAAGCACTAAAAAGGCAATAGAAGAAATGGATATGCCTGAATGTGAGGATTTCCTTCGAGACTTCATTCCGGGCTTTTATCTCAGCCTTGACGAGCAGAATGTGTAATTATTACGAAAAAATGACATTTCACGCAGTACTATTTACAAAATAAGCTAATAAGATTATAATACCCTTTGAATTTGATTGAAGGTGATATTGATGGATAAAAGCTACTGTCGCTTCGGAAATTTGTGCGGCAGAGTAAAAAAGGATATTTCCGCTGCCGAAATTATTTTATGGTGGCTTACGAGAGGTCTTCTTATTTCCTGTGCGGTTATGAATAAGGGTGAGGCGGCTTTTTATTTTGCCGTACTGATTCTTACCTTTACAGCGGACGTGCTTCGCATTCTTTTTCCTAAGCTGAACCTCTCTTACCGACTGCAGACCTTTATCTGTTCTCTCGCACTTGTGAGTACCGTAGTCGGCTTAGGTATGGGTGTACTGGAAAAATATCCTGATTATGCTCTGCTCATTCAGCTTGCAGGCGGACTTTTCAGCGGTGCATTCGGCTATTATATTGCTATGGCTTTGAGAAATCCGAAAAATAAAAACGAAAGCCTTTTCGTTACCTTTTTTACCCTCTGCTTCGGGGGTACGGTAACGATTTTCCGAAAGCTGACGGAGTTTTTCAGCGACTTCCTTTTAGGTACTGATCTCTGCCATGTTGAATTTGTGGAGGATAATCACTGGCTTTATCAGGTTTTCGGCTTCGCTATGAGCCCCTATGAACAAAGACCCTTGCTCGATACGGATGAAGACTTTATCTTTTCCATTGTGGGCGGAGTTTTGTCGGCGGCGGTGGTTTATCTTAAATTCAGACTGAAAAGTAAAGAGTTTTTTGTACATAAAAAAAAGGAACTTTCATCTCTTTTCAGAAATATTCTTCCCTGTTTCCGCGAGAAAATTGAACTTGAAATAAAGAAGGTTAATGAGGATACAAGTATCTTTGACCGCCTTTTCTGGTGGTGTGTCCGTTTTTCGATGCTTTATGCCTTTATTGAGTGGGATAACCGTGCCGAAGCTACACTTTTGCTTGCTAATCTTATCGGCACCTTTGCCATTACTCTTGTCCATCTTGTTTTTCCGAGAGATTCTGTGCTGTCTAAAATCAGTTATAAAACTCAGACTCTTATTACGGTTATCGTCTTCCTCGGCTCCTATGGCGGTAACTACTGTGAGATATATTACATAGTGCCGAGATTTGACCTTTTCCTTCACTTTATTTCGGGTATACTCTGTGTAATGGCGGGATATTATATCGCTCTTGTTCTTGTGGAGCATAAAAGCCGTAAGGACAGCTTTCTTATCTCTCTTTTTGCCTTGGCTTTTTCCTGCTTTATTATACCCGCCTGGGAAGTGAGCGAATTTATCGGCGACTTTATATGGGGCACATCAAACCAGGGCTTTTACTGGGGCCCCACGGACGACAGCTTTTTCTTTAAGGTGTTCGGTCACGGTGTGGGTAATAAAATGCTTTATTATCTCTTCGATACGGTTTACGATGTGCTTTTAGCTATGGTTACCACGGTTATAAGCTTTGTTCTGCTTTATGT
>JAZNMU010000190.1:0-20952 GCA_045579865.1 Acutalibacteraceae bacterium | reverse complement strand
GGGCGATATAGTAGGCCTTATGTTGCCGAGGAAGAGTTATCTTTTGTCGGCTTTGTTCGGTATACTCAAAACAGGCGCGGCATATCTGCCTATTGACCCAAGTCGGATCGTAGCCATGTCGTTCTGTGAGCCAAGGAGTTGGGTCTAGTCATTGTCTTCCTAAGACCGCTTGGCCTCCGACTTCACCTGTTTTAAGTATACCGAGCAAAGCCGACAAAAGATAACTCTTCCTCGGCAGCATAAGACCTACTATATCGCCCTTACCTATCCCTCTTTCTATCAGACTGTGAACTATTCTGTTTGCTTCTTCGTTTAGTTCTCTGTAAGTAAGTGTTTTATCGATTGCTACTAAAGCTACCCTGTCCGTTCTTCTTTCTGCCTGCTCTTCAAACAGCTCGTGGATGCTTTTGTCTTTTGCATATTCTTTTTCTGTATCGTTGAAATCATAAAGAATTTTCTGCTTTTCTTCTGCTGAAAGCATTTCAAGGTCAGTGATTTTTTTATCGGGATGAGCTAGAGTATCGGAAAGCAAACAACAAAAACGATTATGAAAATCCAAAATGTCGCTTTCTGTAAATTTATCAATCTGAAAATCGTAATTTATCAGATATTGCTCTTCAGATTTTCTGTCATCAATATGGATTTGTAAACTTTCAATTTGACTGCAACAACTAAACCATTCCGCATTAGATTCACTATGTGTTTTTACATTCCAAAAACTAAATAAAACATCAAACATCTTTGTGATATCATTATTCAGTGAAGCGATATCTTTTAACAGTTGAGTATAATGATATTTTTGATGTCTGAAACAAGACAAAATTTTGTCAGTTGTTTTATTGAAAAACGAACAAAAAGTATCTTCACCTTCTATTTTAAAGCCAACAGGTACAGTATTTACAAAAACACCCAGCATATTTTCTTCTTTATTTCCATATCTGTTTAAAATGGGCGTACCAATGAAGAACTCATCTTTTTGAGTTGTTTTAAAATATTTAATGGCTAAAACAGAAAAAAACAAAACATATTCAGTAACATCGTGAGCGTTACAAAAAGACTTGATTTTTGCACATAAATCTCTGTTTAATGTAAAACTAAGACGTGTTGATTGTCTTGAACTGGTTTCTTTATCGTGATAATAATTAGCTTCGATTCTTTGATATTCATTCAACCAAAATGATTGATCTTTATCATATCGCTTTGAGGTTTCATATTCCTTTTCCGATTGTATATAGTCATAATAGGGATATATTATAATATCCCGTTCTCCTTTAAGATATCTTGTTACATACTTTCCAATGTATGCAAAAGATGTAGCATCACTTATAATATGATGTATTACGCAGTATAAACCTATCTTGCCTTCAATATCTATTAAAAATATTTTATATAAACATCCATCAATACCAATTGGAATTTGAGCGTATTGATTAGCCCACAAACAGTAGTCCTCGTAGTTTTTAAACTTAAGAAGGGGAATATCGTTATAATCATAGTCTTTGAAAATTTGTTGCACAGGTTTTCCATCGATATGAATTATTCGAGTATGCATAACATCGCATTTATTTAAAAAATCCAATATGGCTTCTTTCACGTCATCTATAGAAACTATAAAATTGAAAAATACATCGCCGGCAATATTAGCTATACCATCTTCAGAAAATCTTGACATATAATATATCGCTTCTTGAGGTTTGCTTAAATTATAGTTCATATGATTTACCGCCTTACCAAGTTATTTCTATATTATACACCTTTAAAATTTTTTAGTCAATCTACACGTATCATTTTTACTGCATTTGTAGGCCGTTAAAGGATTGACAGAAAATATTTAGTTTTTTATTGATTCCAATCAAATAATATTGTATAATTGTCCTTGAAAAAAATAATAGGAGGCATCCGTTTTGATAAGAAACGAAAATATTTGGACTAAACACTTGGATTCTAAAAATATAACATATGCATATCCTGAATGTTCAATGTATGATTATCTAAAACAGAACGCACAAAAAAATTTAGATGAAATAGCGCTTGAATTTGAAGGCAAAAAAACTTCTTACAGAAAACTTCTCGCTCAAATTGAAGCAACAGCAAAGGCGCTTATCAATATCGGAATAAAGAAATCTGATGTTATATCTGTAATTTCCATCAATATTCCTGAAGTAGTAATGATGATTTATGCAGCTAACAGAATAGGTGCTATTGTAAATATGATACACCCACTGTCATCACCCACTGAAATAGCTTCTTATATAAAAAACACAAACAGTTCAGCAGTTTTGATTTTGGAACAACTGTATTCTAAAATCTCAAACATAGATTTTTCCGATGCAATAAAACCAAAAATAATCATCGCAAAAATAATAGACTCTTTGCCACTGTATATCAAGCCGATATTTGCACTGACAAATAAAAACCATTTATCTGCAAATCCCGAGCACGATATTATATACTGGAATAAGTTTATTTCTGCTGCTAAAACAAACATCATCTTGCCGGAGAATGATGTAACCAAAGACGATACAGCCCTAATTATGTACAGTGGCGGTACCACCGGCACTCCGAAAGGCGTACAACTGACAAATTTTAATATCAACAGCTATTCTATACAAGCTTTTGAGGTAAGCGGAGTAAAGGAACCTGTCGCGAAAAAATTTCTCGCAATACTTCCTCTTTTTCACGGATTTGGATTTGCATCCGGTATACATGCTAATTTATGTAAAGGTGTACACATTTTTCTTTTACCGAAATTTGAATTTAAAAAAAGTGTAAAAATTATTTTTAAAAATAAAATAAATTTCATTTATGCAATACCGGTATTGTTTGAGGCAATAATAAGAAGTGAGTATATAGAAAAACAAGATCTTTCTTTTTTTGAATGTTTAATTTGCGGTGGCGACAAACTTCAACCAAAACTTAATGAAAAATTACAAAACTATTTAAAAAAAGGAAATTCCAACGCTGTTTTTTGTGAAGGATACGGTCAAACTGAATGCGTAGCTGCATGTTTGACAAACCCTTATTTTTCTCCGATACAAAAAAGTGTAGGAATATTATTACCTGATATGTCTGCCAAAATTGTTGAACCTGGAACGCACATCGAAGTACCTAACGGCACAGATGGTGAGCTTTGTATAAACGGTCCCACAGTAATGAAAGGCTACTATAAAAACGAAGAAGAAACAAAAAAAGCCCTTCAATTACATGAAGACGGAAAAATCTGGCTTCACACAGGCGATATGTTCAGCAGAGACGATGACGGATATTTTTATTTTAAACAAAGAATATCAAGAATGGCTATTTCTTCCGGATATAATATTTATGTTACTGAAGTTGAAAAAGCCATCAATTCCTGTCCCTTTGTCTCACAGTGTTGCGTAGTCGGTGTCGCTGACAGGGCTATCGGACAAAGAATAATTGCTCATGTTGTTTTGAATGATTCGAATGCAGATAAGGCTGTGTTAAAAATTAAAATTTCAGAACAATGCAAAAAAATGTTACCTGAATATTCTTTACCACATGAAATAAGATTTCGTAATGAATTACCTGTTACCAATTTAGGCAAAGTTGATTTCAAGGCTTTGGAAGCAGAAAAGTAAGGAGAGTATTATGCTTGCAAGATTACAAAAAATTTTTAATGACATTATAGGCAGAGATGATATTATAATTACTGATAAAACAAAACTAAACAACGAAGAGTATAATTTTTCCTCGTTTGCTTTAATTCAGTTAATCTGCGCTATCGAAGATGAGTTTGATATTGAAATACCTAATTCAGCAATAAAAAAATTTAAAACAGTCAAAGATGTAATAACATTTATCGAAAAAAACACTTAATTTTTTTCTATTTTACTAACCTTTTGAATTCTATAAATTACCGAAGGATTAAAAGGTTATGTAAATTTATAAAAAGATAGAAGAAAAGCCTTGAAACACTTAGGTTTCAAGGCTTTCTAAATATACCGTGGTGGAGATAAGCGGGATCGAACCGCTGACCTCTTGAATGCCATTCAAGCGCTCTCCCAGCTGAGCTATACCCCCATATTTGAAGTAATAAGTAACAGTGAATAGTGAAGAAGTATGTTTCTCCTTTGCTGTTGCTACGATATATTACCACAAAGTTCTGCGTTTGTCAATAGAAAAAATTCAAAGGCAGACATTTTTTCTTTGTCTGCCTTTTTTCGGTTTTATGCTGTGTAGCTTTCAGCCTTTTCCAATGCCTCGTCGATGTGGGCGCAGAAGTTCTCTTCTCCCACCTTTTCATAAAAGCCTGATTTTTTCATCGCCTCGAGAGGCTGAGTGTTAGCGTGAGAAATGATGAGATGTACTCCCCTGTCACGGCACTTTTTATAAAGACCTTCCAGAGAGTTCATCGCCGTGGCATCCACTGCGTTCACAGCTCTCATTCTTAAGACAAGACATTCCGTGTAATCCTTCAGGGTTATATCTAAAATCTTGTCTGCCGCACCAAAGAAAAGAGGTCCGCTGATTTCATAAACCCTTACCTTTTCGGGCACCTTTTTCAGATCAAGACTTTCGGGATCTTCTGTGTATTTCCAGGAGGTTACAGCAGTCTCCTCACTCATTCTCTTGATAAAGAGGAGAACGGCTAAAATCATACCTACCTCGATGGCAATAACAAGGTCAAATACTATCGTAAGAACAAAGGTAAGCACCATAACCGCAGTGTCGCTTTTCGGGGCAGTCTTTACAGTGTGAACGAACTTTTTCCACTCACTCATATTATATGCAACCATAAAGAGGATGGCGGCAATGGTGGGCATAGGAATGAGGCCCGCGTAGGGCATAAGGAAGAGAAGAACGACAAGCAGAACTACAGCGTGTACCATACCTGCGATGGGAGTTCTGCCTCCGTTTTTGGCGTTTGCCGCTGTTCGGGCAATGGCGCCTGTGGCAGGAATACCTCCGAAAAGAACGGAGGCGATGTTACCTGCACCCTGTGCCACCAGCTCTGCATTTGAATTATGCTTGGAGCCGACCATACTGTCAGCCACCACACAGGAAAGAAGAGACTCTATGGCGGCAAGAATGGCTATGGTGAAGGCATCGGGAAGAAGTGCTGAAATCTTATCGAAGGAAAAATCGATAGAACCTACAGTAAGCTTCGGAAGACCCGAAGGAATAGTGTAAAGCTCACCGATGGTGAAAACGCCCTCGTCAAGGCCCGGAATAAGCTTTACCATAAGAGCACCGACAACTACTGCTATGAGTGAGGGAGGTACTCTCTTTTCAAATTTAGGATAGATAATAAGTATGGCAAGACATACCGCACCGACTAAAAGAGCCTGAGGCGAAAATGTAGCTATCGCTTCAATGTTTGCCTCGATTTTTTCGATAGTTTCGATGGGTCTCACACCGCTCTCATAGGTAAGACCGAGGAAATCCTTAATCTGTCCCACTAAAATCGTCACGGCAATACCTGAAGTAAAGCCCGTGGTAATGGTGTAAGGTATGAATTTAATGAGTGAGCCTAATTTGAAAACACCCATAAGGATAAGGAAAATACCTGCCATTATGGTGGCGATAACCAGACCGTCCATACCCTGTGTGGCTACGATACCTGCAACTACTGTGGCAAAGGCCGCTGTAGGTCCTGCTATCTGGATACGGCTGCCGCCGAGGAAGGATACAGTAAAGCCTGCAAAAATAGCCGTGTAGACACCGTTGGCAGGCTCTACACCCGAGGCAAGTGCAAGGGCAATGGACAGAGGTAAAGCTATTACAGCCACGATTATGCCCGCAATAACATCCTTAATTAACTGTTCTTTAGAATAATTTTTCATTACCGAAAAAAGCTTCGGTTTGAGATAAAAGTTTTTCATTTACGTCCCCTCTTTTATACAAAAGAAATTTTAACATTATGAATATTATCACAGAGATTTTAGCTTTTCAAGAGAAAAATTAAAGTTCGGAGTTTTACATCATTTAAGGATTTTTAAGAATAATTTTTTGGTGAATTTTGAGATGAAAACCTCTCCGTCACTTCGTAACACCTATCCTTTCAGGCGAGGCTAATTTATTATCGCCGTGGCAAGGTTAAGATAAGTCGCAAATGCCACCCATATAATATAGGGAATATTCAGATACCCCGCTTTAGGCAGAATTTTTCCGAACATTACCGTCATAGAGCAGACTGCAATAAGAAGCAGAACTATCTCCGCAAAGCCTACCCACAGAAGCTCAAAACGGAAGAAAAGAATACTCCACATAAAATTAAGAGTAAGCTGAATCCAATAGACCGTAAGTGCATTTTTCTTAACATCCTTCGGCGCATCTGCTCTGCTGATGAGATAAGCTGAATAACCCATAACAGCATAAAGCACCGTCCACACTACGGGAAAGAGCCAACCGGGAGGCAGTAAGGGTGGTTCTTCGTATTTCAGAAAGAAATCGGAAAAGCTACCCGTGATAAGTGCAGAGAGACCTCCTATGCCCTCAGCGGTGAAAATATAAAAAAGTATACCGTACAGTTTCTCTTTTTTCAAAAGAATACTCCCCTTTTGGTTTTTGTATTATTTTATGAAGGAGAGAAAGAGGTTATACATAAAAATACGGACACAGCAAGCCGTGTCCGATGATAACCTCTCCGTCAGCCTGTCGGCCGCCACCTCTCCTTTCAGGAGAGGCTAATTGAGATTTTATTTCAGTATCATACCGATAACCTCTACCTGCAGCTTCGGTGGAAGAGCATCGAGAAGACGCAGAAGAGGATTGCGGTTGATGTTATAAATGTATTTCGGTGATTTAGACTCGAGGGCAGAAAGCACCTTTTCAGCGATTCTTTCGGGTGCTACATTTCTTGACTCCACGCTGTCAACAATTTTTTTGAAGCGTACAGCCATGGTTTTATAAAGTTCTGTTCTTCCTACGAATTTGTCAATGGCTGTGGTGGAAATGTTCAGAAGTCCTGTTTTGACTGCTCCGGGACGAATAACACTCACAGGAATATCAAGAAGGTTGGCTTCCATTCTCAGAGAGAAGGCATACTTTTCGAGAGTAGTTTTAGTTATACCGTAAATGCCCGTAAAGGGAAGAGGATCGAGGGGTGCCAGCTCACTTGAGGTAATGATGATTCTGCTTCCGCGGTGCATTAAAGGGAAAAATACTTTATTTATACGGTAAACACCGAAAACATTGATGTCGAAAATTCTGATAAAACGCTCTTCATCCATTTCGATGAGGGAGTCCATATCGTAAATACCTGCAGTATGTACTATGGCATCGATAGAATCCGTTTCTTCTTTCACCTTTTCGAAAACCTCTTTTACGGAGTCGGTGTCGGTAACATCACACTGCCAGAACTTATCTGCCTTTACCCTATCATCCTCACGGTAATCCATACCGTAAACCTTATAGCCTTTGTCGGTGAGAAGGGAGCATATAGCCTTACCCATACCGCCTGAGGCGCCTGTAACGAGAACCTTTTTCATACTTACATTCTCCTTTGAGATAAAATATTTTTCGGCGGGATGAGATCATCCCGCCCTACATTTTATTTTCAGATGTTTGCAAGAGCCTTGATTTCAGCAGCCTTATCGGTCTTTTCCCACTGAACGTCAAGATCTTCTCTGCCCACGTGACCGTAAGCGGCAAGCTGACGGTAAATGGGAGCACGGAGCTTAAGAGTGTCGATGATAGCGGCGGGACGAAGGTCGAAAACCTTATCAACGATAGCGCTGATTTCCTCGTCGCTGATTTTACCTGTGCCGAAGGTATCAACCATTACGGAAACGGGCTTTGCCACACCGATAGCATAGGCGAGCTGTACCTCACACTTTGAGGCAAGACCTGCGGCTACGATGTTCTTTGCCACATATCTTGCGGCATAAGCGGCACTTCTGTCAACCTTCGTGGGGTCCTTTCCTGAAAAGGCGCCGCCGCCGTGACGGGAATAACCGCCGTAGGTGTCAACGATAATCTTTCTGCCGGTGAGACCGCTGTCACCCTGAGGTCCGCCTGTTACGAAACGGCCTGTGGGATTGACGAAAATCTTTGTATCCTCACGCATAAGAGATGCGGGAATGATAGGCTTGATAACGAGTTCAGTGATGTCCTCTCTGATTTTTTCAAGTTCAACATCAGCACTATGATGAGAAGAAACAACCACTGCAGTTACTGCTACGGGCTTTCCGTCCTCGTATTCTACGGTTACCTGACTCTTACCGTCGGCACGGAGATAGTCGAGTGTGCCGTTTTCTCTTACCTCGGTAAGTCTCTTTGCGAGCTTATGAGCCAAAGAAATAGGAAGGGGCATAAGTTCCTCTGTTTCGTCACAGGCAAAGCCGAACATCATACCCTGGTCACCTGCACCGTGGATATTATATTCGTCCTCTTCGCCACCCTTTCTTTCGAGGGATTTATCAACACCCATAGCAATGTCGGGAGACTGCTCGTCAAGAGCAACCAAAACTGCACAGGCGTTACCGTCGAAGCCCTTATCACCGCTGTCATAGCCGATGTCACAGATTACCTTACGGGCAATCTTGGCTACGTCGGGCTTATAGGTGGAGCTGATTTCACCCATAATGAGAACCTGACCTGTGGTAACGGTGGTTTCGCAGGCTACTCTCGCCATAGGGTCGTGTGCATAAATATCGTCTAAAACTGCGTCGGAAATCTGGTCGCAGATTTTGTCGGGATGTCCCTGTGTTACGGATTCGGATGTGAAAAGATGTTTTGCCATTATAAATTCCTTCTTTCTTTAAAATTCTATAAATCAATAGTTCCTATTAACAATCAAAAAGCGGTCAGTTTTCACCGACCGCAGACTAAACCTTATCTTCCGGTCATACCGCAGGATTTAGCACCTTGCTTTACGCAGGTTGCCGAGCTTCAACGGGCCTGTTCCCTCAGCTACTCTTAATAAGGAAATATTCAATTTACCGATGTAGTATATCAGTTAAAGTGTATCTTGTCAAGATATGCGGAAAAAGTTTTTTTATTTCACATATTTTTTAAGTCTTTCGATAACCACACGGATGAGAGGATAGCTGATTACGGAGAGCATTACACCCTTGATACCGTTGACCGCCGTGGCACCCCACACTGCCGCCCATATACCTGCACTGTCGAGAGTGATGCCTAAAAAGTGCTTAAAGAAAAGAGGTGCGATAAGATAGTTAGCAAAAAAGCCTACCACCAAAATAGTCACCGTACCTGCCACGCAGGAAAGAAGCAGACCTTTCAGACCTTCGCTTTTTTTCATTTTACGGTAAACGGTACAGAAAGGAATCACATAGGCACAGCCTACGAGGAAGTTCATCAGATTTCCGTAGCCCATCTGTGTGCCTACGCCCTTTACGATGAGCTCGATAAGGTTTTTCACAAGCTCGACCACTATTGCAGAGACAGGTCCAAAAAGCACACCTGAAACCATAGCCGGCACATCACTGAAATCCAGCTTAAGATGCCCGAGAGAGGGAATAACGGGAAACTCAAAGAGAAACAGCACAAAGCTCACCGCAGAAAGCATACCGATTATGCAGAGCATATAAACGGATTTCATTGATTTTTTGTTTTCTTTCATAAAAATCACCCTTTAAAGAGATATTCTAAAACTCTCCAAGAAAAAACGCCCACGGTAAAAATACCATAGGCGAAAAACACAGTTAAGTATTTTTTCTTCTTTCGTCCGGACTGTACCGTCGGCTTCGGAATCACACCGAATCTGCGCAAAGTATTCTTTGGCTCGCGGGCTAAGGTCGAAGACCTATTACCGCCGGTGAGGAATTACACCTCGCCCTGAAGATATTTTATGTAAACATTGTAGCACCTGTATATAAATTTGTCAATAGAAAACCAAAGTTCAATCACAATCATCCAACTAATCAACTTTGATTACATATGTCTTATGCTTTCCAAATCCGTTGATTTTTTGAGTATGACTTTTTATCCACTTCTTGATAGCATCATATCTGCCAACCATACTGTTCTTCTTATCGATAAATTTATATGTTGTGAAAAGTCTGACCGTTATTATATCTTTATCAACGTCATCCATTATTTCATAAGAAATATAAGAAAAGCCGTAAGGAATTTCTATATCATCTGATTTATAATTCACCTGCATATTTTCATCTGCTATTATATATACAGGAGAATCTGTTGATGCATATTCTTTAAAAACGGCATTGTCGGAGTTATTGATTTCAGGGACTAATATTTTGCAATGACATATTTCTGTTATATATTTTAATAGCTTCTTTTCATCCTTTTCAGAAATTTGAATATAAATTTCTTTGTATGCCATAATTGATAATCACACTCTCGTCTCAATCACCGTAACTGCGCCTAAAATTTCTACCTCGCCTAAGTTTGCGGGGATAAATACACTCTCGCCCTTATAGAGAGTCACACAGCTGTCACCGTGCATTATCACGCCATTACCCTCTAAAGCAACAAGAGAAACGAAGGAGCTTTCGTCAGCGGTTATCACTGCCTTTTCCTCGATGTCGAGTCTCTTTACAGTGAAAAGGTCACAGGAGCAGAGAAGTGTTTCGCTGTAACCGTCTTTCTTTTCTGTCTCACCCTGAGGCTTGCCATCGGCAGGAATAGCTTTGATGCTTGTGACATCAATAGCCTTTTCAATGTGAAGCTCACGGGGTTTGCCGTTCTGAAGTCTGCCGTAATCGTAAACACGGTAGGTGGTGTTTGAGTTCTGCTGTACTTCTGCTAAAAGGATACCCTTACAGATAGCGTGAAGAGTTCCTGCTTCAATAAAGAAGATGTCACCCTTTTTAACCTTTACTCTGTTTACATGTTCTAAAAGAGTATTTTCTTCGATGCTCCTTCTGAATTCCTCGCTCGTTACATCCTTTTTAAATCCGTAGATAATCTCTGCATCGTCGTCGCAGTCAACTATGTACCAGGCCTCGGTCTTTCCGAATTCGCCCTCTACACGCTGTGCGTATTCATCGTCGGGATGCACCTGAACGGAAAGGTTATCCTTGGCATCGATAAGCTTGATAAGAATAGGGAAATCAGAAAATCTCTCACAGTTTTTACCGAGCCAGGCTTTACCCTCGTTCTTAAGAACATCGGTAAGAGTTCTGCCCTTGAAGTCTCCGTTTTCGATAATGCTCTCCCCTGCTTCGTGGCATGAAAGCACCCAGGCTTCTGCCTGTCTGTCTGCGAAGGAAACTATGTCATATTCTCTTGAAAGTCTTGTTCCGCCCCAAATGTAATCCTTAACGGCGGGTGTAAGCTTTAAAATTTTCATATTATCACTCTCCTGAATCATATTATTTATTATATACTGTTAATTTAAAAAGTGCAAGGAGGTTTTTATGGGTAGTCAGACAACTTTTTTATGCATCTGCCTTATTGTTTCAGCTGTAATTATGGTGAGTGTTTTTGTGAAATCCCGCCATTTTTTCCGCTGTCTGTTTCTTTCATCCCTTTCGGGAATAGGCTCCCTTTTTGCCGTCAATGTCTTAAGTCAGATGACGGGAATAGTCCTCGGAATAAACGGCATCACTCTCACCGTAAGCGCCTTGGGCGGTATTCCCTCGGTCATCGCCATGCTGGCAGCAAGATACTTTGTGTTAGCTTAAAAGTGTCTTTTCTATACCGTTAGCGATAGCCTGTCCGAAAAGCTGATGGGTGGAGGACTGAATGAGCTTATAGCACTCTGCATCGTTGGTTACATAGCCCGTTTCGATAAGCACAGAGGGACAGTCCTCTAATCTGGTCACGGCAAAGGGATAATATCTTGCCCCGTCGGAAAGGTCATCGTAAAGGCTCTGCTGTCCGTAGTAAAGATTATTTTTGAAAACCTTTATCATTTCGCCGTAAATGTTGTTTGCCAGAGGCTGTGAGAAGCCCTTGTAATAATAAACGGCTGTACCTATGGCAGCTTTGTTTTCCGAGCCATTTGAATGAATGCTGACAAAAAGGTCAGGCTCCACACTCTGTGCGATATTCTTTCTTTCGTCAAGAGAAAGATTTTCATTACCCGGTCTGGTCAGATAAACGGTAGCACCCTTGGCACGAAGTGCATCTCTGGTTGCATAGGCTACGGCCAGGTTAATATCACTTTCGTGTACCTGTTTGCCGATACCGAGGGCACCCGGATCGTCACCGCCGTGACCGGGATCGAGAAGAATTACCGCACCCTGCAGAGACTGGGGTCTGTTGTGTATTCTTATTACCATATAGCCTTCTGCATCGTATTCCACGGATGCGCCGTAATATTTACCCGACGAAAGAGGCATATAAAGACTGGTTCTGTTTTCATTCTGCGAAACATTCCACGAAGCGGATGAGACCACATTACTGCCCTTTACATCCACATTACCCGTGACGGATGCCGTATGGTAAAAGTCAATCTGAATATAATTCGCATTGAAGGAGCTGATATTGTATTTAGCTCCGTGACCCGAATAATAGCTTTGGGGAGTGTGGGTGATGGCATAGGGCACCCTCCAGTCAGTTTTCAGACGGATGGTAAGCGTACCGTTTTCGGCTGACGAGGACACCACGGAAAGACTGTTATTTCCAACATTGGCATTTGTCAGCTGAACGTGTTCACACTTGACCTTTCTGCCCGAAGCCAACTCGTAAAAATAAACGGTTTCATTTTCATCGCTGTTAAAGGCACTGCTTTTCGCTGTCACGTAGTCCATAGTTCCCTGAACGAGAGTGGAATACGACGGTACATATGTGTCGTCGTTATAAACGAGAGGACGGGTATCAGCATAAGGCTCGGTGACTATGCACATCACATTACCTGTCATAGCTTCATATATCGGATTATAGGGTACCGAAGTTGGCGGTGTATATGGTTTAGTGGTGTAAGGAACGGTATATTCATAGTTATCGTTTATCAGTTCCTGCACAAAATTACCGAGCTGAATGGCTGTGGTGGTTTCCTCTTTCTGTGTGGGCTGAGGCGGCAGAGTGGTCATTTCCTCACCGCAGTAAATCATGGCACCCTTCTGCTGAACGGTTCTTTCACCCACGGAGCCGATAACGGAAATCATGCCGAGGGACTCCACCTGCTCACGGGTTTTCGGCATTTTAATTTTAGCAGTGAAGGCCGCATAGCCTGCAGATGCTCCCGATTCGCATTTAGCCTTATATTCTTTTGTGCCGAGTTTTACGGTAATGTCCGCACCGCTGTAAGCGATGACGGTTACGGTAATCACCTCGCCCGGCTGTACTGTCAGACTTTCGGCAGGCATAACGGTACGTATAATCTCACCGTCGAAATTCATTTTCACCCTGTATTTAACCGTTTCTCCGCCCTGAGTTACGGCGAACTCATTTTCACCCTCTGAAAGATTGAAGGTGATTTTTTTACTGCCTTTTTCACCGAGCTCTGCTTCCTCGCCGTTAATATAGCAGGGGTACATACTCGAGCCGCATATTTCTATCTCTGTGCTGAACTGATTCGTCTCGAGGAGAGAACCGTCATAACCGGTAATGCTCAGACTTCTGAAAGCAATATCGGGCACGATACCCTTTGAGATATATTCCTTTACAGCTGAAAATGCACCCTCAGTATCCTTTGTAACACCCTTATAAGAAGAAAAGACTACGGCAGACAGGCTCTCACAGCTTCTGAGCTCATAGGTGGCGGCTAAAGGAAATCTTGCCGATTTTTTGTCCACATTCACATTCACGGTACAGTAAAGTCTGCTGTCGGAAAGCTTAAGTGTTTTATCCCAAAGAGACAGTGAGGTAAGGTCTGACTTTTCATCGATAAAAGTGCACACACCGTCAACTATCTTTTTATTCAGCTTGGAAATATCGTAATCAAAGGGAAGATAAACGAGAATACTGATGTCCTCATTATATTTCTTGATACTTCTTACCGCTTTTGACAGGAGAAAGTTAAACTTTTCGGGGCTCATTTTTTTGTCATTACGCAGAATGATACCGTCACAAAGCGACGAAATCTCCCTGAAACATTTATCTTCGGAATCCGTATGCATTTCAAGATAAACCTTTTTATTCTGCTCCTTTAAAAGAGAGACAAGATTGCTGATTTTTGAAAGGTTATCCTCATAGGAAAGCTCACTTTTTGCTGCGGAAAAATACTCACTGCGGATAAATACAGCATCAAAAACTGACTTTTCAAGGTTTTTCAGTGTCTTGTCGAGTTTTTCGCTGTCCTTTTCGAAATCCGTGTCGGTATTTTCCGCCAGCCATACTGCTTTCTCCTTTTCGGGGAATTTCACATAGCCCTGACTGATAAGGTATTCATCCACTCCGTGCTCTATGTCATTACCGATAAAGACATCCTCCACGAAGTTTTTATTTGAAAGGTGAACCATTACTGCGCAGATAATTATGGCTAAGCTGACGCAGATGGAGGAAATAATAAGTTTAATTTTTTTCATTTCTTACCGTCCGTATAATAGTTTTAACCGAGTGATTATAACACATTAACCTTTAATATACCATAGTTTTAAGATTATTTAACTCTTCGGCTAAAATTTTTTCACTAAAATCAATATATGTTCCGCTGTAAAGGGCGTAACCGTAACAGTTTTTATCCTTAAGAAGCTGTACCTGACGGGCAATTATATTATGATTATTTACCCATTCGTCTTTTCCCGAAAGAGCATAGACATCCTCCTGTCCTGTCTTGTACAGTGCAAGACCTGCCGTCAGCTTCACTTTACCCCCTGCACACAGTGCCGACCAGTCTTCAAGACAACGGTCAAAGGGCAATTTTTCATTTTCGAAGCCGAAATATATCTGCGGAATAATCATATCGCAGTAGCCCTCCTCACGGCACCAGAGATAAACATCAGCATAGTTTTCATTGTAGCATTTGGCGATGTCACCTGCAGGACTTACGGAAAAGATTTTATCCTGACCGTAGGACTTCACCGCCGAATAAAGAGTGGAAAGAAGTGTGCTGACATTCTCTCTTCTCCAGGAAGCGAGGTCAAGTGTTCCGCCGAGAGAAGTATAGGCACTGTACTGTCGGGCATCAAAATCACCGCAGTTTTCGAAATAAAAATAATCGTCAATATGTATTCCTTTGATGTCATATTTCTCCAGAAGCTCTCTTGCGCCGTCTACGATAAGCTTTCTCACATTCTCAGAAGCGGGATTAAAATAGATGCCCTTTTCAGTCACGGCTACATCTTCTGCTATACCCTCTTTGTACATCTTACGGGCAGGATTTTTTTCAGAAAGTGCCTCTATATCATTTCCGTGGCTTACTCTGTAGGGGTTAATCCAGGCATGAACGGAAAGATTTTTCATCTTCGCTCTTTCGTTTATAACACCGAAAACATCGAAAGGCATAGCACCGCCCTGTTCAGAAGCTACGTAAGCACTTGAAGGAAAAATATCCGACGGATAGAAAGCATCGGCAAAGGGTCTTACCTGAACGAAAACATCGGTAATTCCTACCTTTTTCATATTATCAAATATTCCGTCAATATAAGCAGTATAGGCTTCCTTCGTATTTCTTCCGCTGACGAGTGAAAGCTCAATATAACTGAGCCACGAAGCAGAAAAAAGCGAAGTGCTTTCTCGCATATCAGATGTATTATTATCCGTTAATTCTGAGGGTGAAGACACAAAGTTTTCAGCCTTCAGTTTTTCAGTAGTTTCTTTTTCGGTTTCTGAGGTCTGCTGTGTCTGCAGAGCTGTTTCACTGACATAAGGGCTGAGATTATTTTCCTTTCCGCAACCGCAAAAAAGAACCAATATAAGAGAAAAAACCAATACGAATCTTTTCATAAAATACACTTCCTCTTGACATAAGACTGAAAACAAATTAAAATAGAACTATCCCTTAAGGAGGAATAAAATATGGCAATTAAAAATCACAATAAAATTTCAACTTTTGACGGCGGCAACACAAACAATGTGACCTGCCCCGCCTGTAATGAGACTGTTTCGATGAGACTCTTTAATACAAAGGATACCACACTTGTGGCAAAAATCAAGGGCGAAGATAAAAATATTTACATTTCCGTATGTCCGAACTGTGCTTCCGTATTTTCCGTGAACACAAATTATCTCAACGAAAGAGAAAGAGGAACCTTCGTACTTCTTACCGAAAGTGACCTTAAACTCATACAGAACAACAATGGATAAGTTTTATTATTTGGCATTCATTTATTTCGCTGCCGTTTCTTTAATCACTTTTGTCGTCACTGCCCTGGACAAAATCTTTGCAAAAAAGAATATGCGCCGTGTTTCCGAAGCAACACTTCTCACACTGGCTCTTTTCGGCGGTGCCGTCAGTGAATATATCACAATGAAGCTCATAAGACATAAGACTCTCCACAAAAAATTTATGGTGGGGCTTCCCGTGATTATCGTCTTACAGACTTTAATCATCGGCGTAATAGCATATTTTATACTTTTCAAATGAAACAAGGCTGTTCTTAACTGAACAGCCTTATTTTTATACACAGGGAATCATCAGCATAATTTCGTTTTCGGTTTTATCGCCTTTTATACCGTTTTCGCTTTTTATGAGAGTCTCGGTAGTATTGTAATGCTTGGCAATATCCCAGATTTTCTCGTCTTTTCCGGCATAATAGAGACACAGGGCAGGATATTTCTGCTCTTTTTCTTTCTGTTCGGAGTGTATTTCATATAAAAGCCTGTTTTCATTACACACAGAAGCATAACAGTTAAGCAGAACAGTACCTTTTATTCTTATCTTTCCGCCACCTGCCTGAGACCATTCAAGAGAGGTTACGGTAATATCGCAGTCACAGTTTACTTTTTCACCTTTGGCTTTAAGAGGTATGCCCACCTTTGCGGAAAGGTTCTTTTCAGTGTATCGGTAGCCGTTGTTACCGTCAGCATATATTCCGTGAAGGAGAAAGTCACATTCACCCTCTGCCTTGTCTCCCTTGCCCGTCATTCTGCACTCTCCGCCGCTGCACCACATATCCTTAATGTCGTTTATGTCTGTATCCGAAAAATCGACGGTTTCTTCAAAGGGTATTTCCTTTTCACCGTTAAAGGCACAGGAATAAAATTCAGCATTTTTATATTCTCCCGCCACCTCATAACAAGTGGAATAGCAGTCCTTTATAAGCTCGATTTCCTTATCCTGTCTGCACCTTACCGTAGCGCTTACTCTGGCGGCAAATTCAAGCAGACGGCATCTGCCCGCTGAGTCGTTTTTAGCTGAAACAATGAACTGTGAAGGATAAAGTGAAAGCTCAATATCGCTTTTATCCGTGACACCGCCTACACCTAAAATCTGACTTATGGGCATAGAGTGGCAGATTTTTATGAGGTTATTTTTTTCACTGTCCGCATAGAGTATCTCACAGCAGAGTTCACCCTTTATGAGTAGCTTATCCGCCACGGCCTTTTTCGATTCCAGCTTTACTCTGCAGTCGCTTCTGAGGATTTTACCGATGTCCTCTTTTTCTTTATCAATAGCCACGGTTTCGCTCAGATCAAAGGTTTTCTCACTTTGACAGATAAGGTCGGAAACGGTCTTTTTTTCTTTTTTGCACTGCATATCGGGTGAATCGATTTGACAGGGAAACTCCTTTTTATTCTCACGGTAGACATAAACAGAGGCACCGATATTTCCGCTGACGCTTATTCTGCGCTGACTTAAGGCACGGCAGTTTATGTAATCGGTCTTCGTCACGGCTTTTATCATCGGGTTTTCAGGCATACCGTTTACACGGGTACTGCAGGAAAGGGCATCCGTCTGTTCGAAGCAGTCGATTTTTTCGTTTTCTCCCACATAAATGAGCCGTGTTACCACCGTACCTGAAAGATTCACATTCTCACCCGAAACAGATACATTTGAAATCCCCGCTTTCACGGTGCATTTGAGTATTTTTTTTATGTCTGAGCAGTAGTCGGGCAGATTAATCTCGAGGCTTACCGCCTGTTCGCATTTACTTCGGGTAAAAAGCTCACAGTAGGAAAAGGTATCTTTTTTAATTTCCATAGGCATAAATCACATCTCCTGTCATTTGTTTCTGTAAGAAATATATTCGTCGGAAGCCAGAATTATGATGGAAAAATTTTATCCGCCCATATTGCTTAACAAAATGAACGGATAAAAATCAATAAACAACATATACTACTGATTACATAACACTAATATATGCCAACTATGTTACCTTCTGAATCATAAAATTTCACTTCGGAAACCAGCTTCTTACTGTTTTCACTAACATTTCCTAAATCACAAAATTTTACAAACCATACGGATTCTTCTTTTACAACATTTCCGCTGTATACATTTGAACCTTCTCTAACAGTTAAAGTATATTCATACCCGGTTATATCACTGTCTTTAATAGCTCCAAAAAACAATAAAGTGGATCCTGTTTCCTTTTCTCCTTTATTATTTTTTGTAAAAAACTGTATAGAGCCAAAGTCATTTTCGCCTTCGCCGATATGCCCTCCTTGTGTACTGCTCATAACGAATTCATATCTGTCTAAAGCCATAAATCCAAAAAATCTTTTTTTAAAAACAAAAATTTCCTGCGGTTTTGTTGAATCTCCATCCGCTGCAATAAAATATGCATAGTCTTCAATATATCGTCCATCACCGATTCTTGAAAAAGAAGTTGCTCCTCTTTCAGAATTTTCTATGCAATAATTTATACACTCTTGTACAGAATTTGTCACAGAAAAGTAATATACAGAATTTATGAAAAAAGCAAAAAAAACAAATAATATTATTATCAAAAGTAATCTCAAGAATTTATTTTTTTTCACAAATTATCACCTTTACCAGTCGAATGAAACAGGGTTATATGCTTTCCATTGTTTATCTTCACGTGAGGGGGTAATGCTTAATTCTACCCCTGCAGTTGGCTTTCCACCAGAGGTGCCTGCGTTGCCGCTTACTGTTACTGACAATGTTATGGTTTTCCAAGTATGTATATAATAACTGTTAATTTTTTTTGTTTTTTCTGTAGTTTTTGCTTTAAAAGTTTGTGTTAGTTCGAAGGTTTTTAATTGTGCATTGCCTACCGGGTCATCAACAACTTCATATTGCGCCCATGAATCTCCGCCATCAGTTAAAAAATAATTTATTCCTTCCTGTCCCTTTTTACTTCCGCTTGTCTCATAATTATAAGTACTTTTAAATGAAGTTGTTGCTGTAACTGTAGGACATGACTGCATTACAAAATCATTTCCAGCTGCAGGCTTTTTCTCACCACCAATCAAAGAAACTGAATTATCCCACTCACCGATGGTTTTTGCCGTATATGTATACGGATTAGAACTACCGCTTCTTTTAATGGATGTTTTTAAAGTTAAGCGATGTCTAAGCGTAGGTTCAGATTCTTTCTCTGTTGCACTGACAGTAACACCAAAAAGAGATGAATTTAACTCATTTTCTTTGATTACTCTCTCGTAATGTCCATCTGCATAAACAAGAGGAATATCCGTATAACTTATAGCGCAAATATATTCACTCGAATTAACAGCGTCTAACAAATCTTTTTCCGCTGTTGTATGATTTTGTACATATTTTTCATATTTTTCTTTTTGTTTAATGGCTTTTGCTTTTTTTAAAATTGATACTGTAGGATCAACCTCTACTACTATATCATCCTTATTAACAACAAACACCAGCAAATCATCAAAATTTATTTGATCATGAAATTCTTCATAATTATTGATATCTTCCGGCAAATCACCTGCAATTGATACACAAGGGGTAAATAAAACAAGCAATACTGATAAAATAATAGCTAACGCTTTTTTGTAAATTTTCATATTTCTTCTCCTATACATTAATTCTACTTATTATTCGAATAATTAATTAATACTCTTTCGTTTACTAAAAGTATATTCTCTCAAAAAATATTTTTTTGCCAAAACACCTCCACTCAAAAAATTGAACACACTATTATGTCCTGCATCATTCTTTAACAGCAAATCTGATTTTACTGTTTATATTTTCTCCTTTCATATGTATAGTTCAGAAAAGTGAGAAAAGTAACAAAAATATTTTTTGAATTGCCTTATTTTATCTTTTTTATGCTTATTCTGCCGAAACTGTTTCCGGCCGACCTATCCACATATTTTCAAATTTCTGACCTGAAATGCTTTCCAGTGCCGCCTTTTCTTCGGCGGTAACCTCTACGAAGCCATTTTCTTTCTTTTCCTTGATTTTCGCCTTGATGAAATCGAGCTTATCCTTAGTGAGATTATATCTCATAATGGAAAGGAAGGAAAGGAAGAGGAAGGCCATCGGAATGAGAGTGAAGCAGATAGCCACACCGTTTACTGCTCTTTCAGTCTGCATAGCCGCATCGAGCTGTGTATCATAGCCGAACCAACGGAGAATGTTACCTACACCGAAGCCTGCGAAGCCGCTTACGAACTTTTTCGTAAAGGTGGAGAAGGTGGAAATAACGCCCTCTCGTCTCTGTCCCGTGATAAGCTCATCAACGTCGGTGACATCGGGGAAGATATTATTCTGCACGCTCGCCATACCTGCTAAACCGAGACCGTACATAAACTCGACGATGAACATTATTAACA
The DNA here is from genome assembly GCA_045579865.1 of Acutalibacteraceae bacterium. Classification (GTDB taxonomy): domain Bacteria; phylum Bacillota; class Clostridia; order Oscillospirales; family Acutalibacteraceae; genus UBA6857. The sequence goes on along the minus strand of JAZNMU010000190.1, from coordinate 471 downwards.
TATTACCGCTGTTTCTGCCGAGCCAGGCAAGGCCCAGTGCCGAAACTGCCACGGGCATAAATACCTTGGCGGGAAGCTGTTTGTTTTTCTTGATAGACAGCATATATGCAGGGAAAAAGCCAAGAGCTTCACCGATACCCTGAAGCATAATTATCATATTATAGTCCTTTTCCTGATGGTAAACAGTCTCAAGGAAATAGTACATACACTGTGAAACGAAGGAGGAGCCGAGAAGCATTATGAAGCCGAAAAGGAAATACTGACGGAAAACTCTGTTTCTGATAACATCCTTGTACTGTCCGAAAAATTCGTGAAGGTCGAGCTTTTCGTTGACCTGCTCTGCTGAGCTTTCCTCACGGGTGCCCTTATAGGTAAAAATAAGGGGCAGACTCGTCCACAGACAGAGAATAACGGACATAAGAGTGAATCTGCCTCTGTGCTCGGGACCGAAGGAAGGAGTAACAAAAAGGC
>JAZNMU010000189.1:0-4474 GCA_045579865.1 Acutalibacteraceae bacterium | reverse complement strand
CCACGGACGACAGCTTTTTCTTTAAGGTTTTCGGTCACGGAGTCGGCAATACGATGCTTTACTATCTTTTCGACACGGTATATGATGTGCTTTTAGCTATGGTCACCACGGTTATAAGCTTTGTTCTGCTTTATGTCTGGCTCGAATACAGAAGGAAAAAGAGCGCAGTCACAGCGGCAGAAAAAGAAAAAACATCGCTAGAAAGAGAAAAAGTCACCTGTTGACAAAAATTTCCTGATATGCTACAATAAACCTAAGAAAAAACCTTTACATAAAAGGGGAGTAGCTCTCGCTGTAAATCAACACACGTCCCTCAGGACTGGTTTACAGGCCGGGTAATAACTTTGGTAGCAAGACCTTTGGCAGTTCCGCGCGGTGCTGTTAAAGGTCTTTTTAAATGCAAAGTTCAAAGTGCAAAGTGCAAAGATGCGTGTAAGGTTTCGGAAATGAAAAAATGATAGTCCGGCACTTTTACGGGTATCGTATGGGCGACCATCGGTCGTCCGCTAAGTCATCGATTACCTTATAATAAAGCGTGTGTATCCGTAAAAGAGTCTTATTTATCAAAAAAATGTATTCCTTATAACAGGGAATATATTATTTATAAAAACTCAAAAATAAATGCAGAAAAATCCAAAGGAAGGAAATGACTATGAAACATTATCTTCATTCATCCGAAGAGGTTTTCTCCGAGGTGAAATCTTCGGCATCGGGCCTTACTACAGCCGAAGCACAGACACGTCTTGAGCGTGACGGTAAAAATAAGCTCAACGAAGCAAAAAAGAAATCAACTCTTGCACGCTTTATGGACCAGCTCAAGGACCCTATGATTATCATTCTCATCGTGGCGGCTGTAATTTCTGCCGTGACAGGTGTTCTCGAGGGTATGCAGAACGGTCATATGGAGTTCCCCACTGATGTTATCATCATCCTCTTTGTTGTTGTTCTCAATGCTGTTTTAGGCGTGGTTCAGGAAAGCAAGGCTGAGGCGGCTATCGAAGCACTTCAGGAAATGGCGGCGGCTACCTCCAAGGTAGTAAGAGACGGTAAGCTCTGCCATGTAAAGAGTGAAGAGCTCGTAGTCGGTGACATTATCCATCTCGAGGCAGGCGACTCCATTCCCGCCGATGCCCGTATTATCGAGTGTGCCACTATGCAGGTGGAGGAGGCCTCACTGACAGGTGAAAGTGTTCCCGTAAACAAAAAGGTTGATGCCCTCACTGCCGCCGAAAACGGTGATGTTCCCCTCGGCGACAGAAAGAATATGGTTTATATGGGATCCAATGTGGTTTACGGCAGAGGTGTAGCCGTGGTCACAGGCACAGGTATGAACACTGAAATGGGCAAGATTGCCGGTGCTATCGAGGCGGCTCAGGAGGGACAGACTCCCTTGCAGATTAAGCTCGCACAGCTGAGCAAAACCCTTTCATTCCTCGTTATCGGCATCTGTGTATTTATCTTTGCCTTCACTCTTATCACGAGCAAGGAAGGCTTCTCAATCGGTATGGCACTTGACACCTTTATGGTTGCCATTTCTCTTGCCGTTGCGGCTATTCCTGAGGGCCTTGCTGCGGTAGTTACCATTCTTCTTTCTATGGGCGTTACCAAAATGTCAAAGCAGAACGCCATTATCCGTAAGCTTACAGCCGTAGAAACTCTCGGCTGTGCACAGATTATCTGCTCAGACAAAACAGGTACTCTCACTCAGAATAAAATGACAGTGGTTGAAACCTTCTGCGACAGTGAAGAGCTTTTCGCCACAGGTATGGCTCTTTGCACCGATGCAGAGGTAGAGGGTGAAAATGTTATCGGTGAGCCTACTGAGGCTGCCCTCGTTTACCACGCACTTAAGAATAATCTTAACAAAAACGACCTTAAGGCAAAATATCCCCGTATCGCTGAGGTGCCCTTCGATTCATCGAGAAAGATGATGACCACCGTTCATAACTTCGGTGAGGGAATCTATCAGTTCACCAAGGGTGCTCCCGACGTGGTTTTAGGCAGATGTAAGACAGCCATTATCGGCGGTAAGGAAGTTCCCATGACCGACGAGGTGAGAGCAGTTATTGCCGCAAAGAATAAGGAAATGGCAGACAAGGCTCTCCGTGTCCTCGCTCTTTCAATGAAGGTTCTCTCAGCTAAGCCTGAGGAAGAAACAAGCGAAGCTCTCGAAAATGACCTTGTTTTCGTAGGTCTCTGCGGTATGATCGACCCTGTACGTCCTGAGGTTAAGCTCGCTATCGACGAATGTAAGAGCGCAGGTATCACTGCCATTATGATTACAGGCGACCATAAGGATACAGCCGTAGCTATTGCAAAAGAGCTGGGCATCATTCAGTCCGCTGACGAAGCTATCACAGGTGCAGAGCTTGACACCATCAGCGATGAGGATTTCAAGGAAAAGGTCAAGCAGTACCACGTTTATGCACGTGTTCAGCCTGAGCACAAGGTAAGAATAGTCAATGCCTGGAAGGATAACGGTATGGTTACCGCTATGACAGGCGACGGCGTTAACGATGCTCCCTCCATAAAGAGTGCCGATATCGGTGTAGGTATGGGTATCACAGGTACTGACGTTACAAAGAACGTAGCCGATATGGTTCTCGCTGACGATAACTTCGCTACCATCGTGGCCGCTGTGGCACAGGGCAGAAGAATTTACGATAACATCCGTAAGGCCATTCAGTTCCTTCTCTCCTCAAACCTTTCAGAGGTTCTCTCTATCTTCACAGCCACCATGCTCGGCTTTACCATCCTTAAGCCTACACATCTTTTATGGATTAACCTTATCACAGACACCTTCCCCGCACTTTCCCTCGGTATGGAAAAGGGCGAAAAGGACATTATGCAGAGAAAGCCCCGTGCATCTAAGGACGGCATCTTCGCAGGCGGTCTCGGTATCGATGTGCTCTATCAGGGTGTAATGGTAACGGCACTTACTCTCGCCGCATACTTCATCGGTAATCTTATGAGTGTAAATGAGCTCTTCTCTTCAGGTGTTATCTCCGCTGATCTTATGACGAAAATCAGCGAATTTCCCATGACCTTCTTCGCAGTAGAGAGCGAAGGCATCAGAGCCGCTTTAGAGGCAATAGCAGTAACAGGTCACGGTGTTTACGATAATGTTTACGAGCTTATCCACGGTAACGGTATGACCATGGCATTCCTTACCATGAGCCTTTCAGAGGTGTTCCACTCCTTCAATATGCGCTCACAGAGAAAGTCTGTATTCACCCTCGGCAACCACAATAAGTGGCTCTTCGGTGCTATGGCACTCACACTCGTTCTCACCACGGCAGTTATCTATGTTCCCTTCCTTGCCGATGCCTTTGAATTCACGGCTATCAGTCTCGCTGAGTACGGTGTATGCGTAGGTCTCGGTCTTGTAACTATCCCCGTAGTTGAAATCGTAAAGGCAATTCAGAGAGCGGTTAAGAAGTAATTCGGAATTCGGAGACCCCTCCGTCACTGCGTGACACCTCCCGTTTTCAGGGGAGGCAGTTATGGTGGCGCCTGTCAGCGCTATTGTACCGCAATCGCGGGGAAAGTTAAATAAAATATAAACAGACAGTCCGCCGGGTCAGGTTGATGATTCGGCGAACTGATTTTATTTGTCGATATTATGTAGGGACACAATGCATTGTGTCCGACAATAAACCGCAAATCTTACGGTACTTTGTAGGCTATGGTGCCCTCAACATACCGATTTATAGTTTTCAGTTCGAAAACAATTAAGTTCTTTCCGCTCGAGCCGCTCGGGCTCATACTTTGGCACGGTTGAGCGCCAAAGTATGCAAAGCGCCACGCTTTTTTTGATGGGAAAAGAGGGTGCTGTTAAGTTAAGCGTGATTATACATTCAGGGATAGCTTTTCAATAGGAGTTCAAAAACAAATACTTTCCCTTGTGGGCGACCCGTGGCAGGGTCGCAGACAGGAAACTGCCGTTTTACAGTAATTTATTTATTTTACTTCACTCCGTCCAAAACCGCAGTTCCGCATATTAATTCTTTCAGTACCCCAAAAAGGCAAGAGCCAGAGAGGTTGCCCCGTGGCAGGGGCAAAGATAACCGATAAGGCTTCGGATTTATAAGCAGGTTTAATGATGAACCTTACTGTTTATTAACGGAGCTGACTGTAGAACCTATCTGAAAAGCAGGCAGAGCGGGAAGCGAATGTCGGAGCGGAGGTGCCTGAGGAGATGAAACGTGAAGTGTCGCAGACACTTCCCTACCAGACAAAATATCTGTGCGATGAGGGAGCAAAGGCAGCGATTTTTCTGTACAGCCTTTCTGAAAAGCACTCTGTACGATCATTCTGTCGGTAAGGCAGAGCATAGAACTGAAAATAACGGTAGACTTGCAAGGCTGTTTTTTTCTTGTACGGCAGACTAAAGCAGTAATGAAAATCAGCTTATTACACCTTACTCCGTTACTTTTCTGCGTTCGGACGGTTTCCGACAAAAGTATGATTTTGG
>JAZNMU010000188.1:0-4017 GCA_045579865.1 Acutalibacteraceae bacterium | reverse complement strand
TTTATCATCTCACGGACGGTAGGCCACAGATATTCCGTCAGTCTTTCATCGTCACTGAGGGGTGTCAGGTCTGTTTGTCCGCTTCGGATAAGACCCATTTTCAGATGGTCTATTGATAAATAGGGGTATTTATATTTTTCGAGCAGTCTTTGTGCCAGTGCTGTTTTGCCCGTATGGGATGCACCTGTAATTAGAATAATCATAGCTTTCTTCCTTATTTGAGTTTCTTTACATATACCCTCGAATCTTCACCGTCAATATCCTTCATAACGCCGAAAAACTCATAGCCGAATTTTTCATAAAGTCCGATATGGTTTGTGGAGATATGGACACGGTCTGCACCCTGTGCTTTTGCCTTGTCTTCGGCATAGGAAAGAAGCCTTCCGCTGTGACGGTGACCTCTGTACTGCGGGAAGGTATAGACAAAGCCTATCCACGGGCTTAAGTCCGTAGGTTGAATATCATCCATTTCGGCGAGAGTGCAGAAGGAAATGAGCTCCTCCCCTTCCGTCAGCATAAGCACTTCTGACTTTTCGCCGACGGTGTCTTTGAATTTTTCTTCCTTCAGCAGCTTATACAGAAATTGCCCTGCGCTCCAGTCGCTTTTCTTTATTTCAGAAAGCCAGTGCTCCTTATTGTCCGAGCTGTAATATCCGATTTTTTCCATAGCAAATACACCTCATGGGTTTTCTTTTTATAATTATGTTTTTTCTATCAGCTTTGCTGACCAGAGATACAGTGCTTCTGACATTTCACGGAATTTTACTTCCCCGCCCTTTTTCAGGTTCAGGAAGGTTTCAACTATTATTCTTTCGTCAGCAGAAACGGCACCGAGCAAATCAGCCTGTCTTCTGATATATTTTCCTGTTTCTTTAAAGCAGACAGCCTGTATCACAAAGGAAGCGGATTTATACAAGCCTCTCAGAACATCATCACTTTTTTCGTAAAGCATATTATGCACACAGCCGTGGTAAATGTTACAGGCACCGGTTTTTATGGCTCTGCCGACTGCCGCTTCATCGATAACAGAAAGCAATTCATCAAGGCTTCCCTTTATGGGCTTCGTGTCATAATAAAACTGAAAAAGGTCGGAAGGCTCCCAGTTTAAAAGCTCACTTTTACCCGAAAGGAAACCGCAGATAAGCTCTCTGTGAGATAAACCGTCAAGCATAGCGTTATAGATCTGTATGTCCGAAGGGGTCAGCCTGTCGAGTATTACAACAAGGTCAATGTCACTGGTTTCTGTGGCTTCACCGCGAGCATAGCTTCCCTGTAAGCCGACAAACCATACTCGCTCGGAGAAGTTTTCGGTCAAAGCCTGTAAAAATTTGTCCGTCCAGGCAGAAATATCTATCATTTTGATTACCTCGTAAAAAAACCTTGCGGCGAGATGAGTTCTTCCCGCCCTACGGTGTTAAATTTGTGTTTTTTTGTGGACACGGCAAGCCGTCTCCCTACGGTAGCTTCCCATAAGGCTGCGCAATTCAGCGGACGACCAATGGTCGCCCTTACGCAATATAATTGCACCACAAGTGCCACATCGCAGAGCCTCCCCTATAAGGGGAAATGTCCGTGACAACGGAACGGACAAAAGGGTGCCAATCTCACGGAGGGGTTTGCACCCTGTTAATTCGGCGGGGTATCACTTCTTCATTACCGAAGCCTTACCCGCAATTCCGCATTCCGAATTAATCAAAGGTATCTCATCATCGCCACAGCCTTGCCTAAAATGATAAGCTCATTTACGATTATAGGCTCAAAGGCATCATTTTCGGGCTGAAGACGGAAGTGGCCGTTTTCCTTATAGAATGTCTTTACAGTGGCTTCGTCCTCAATGAGAGCAACCACTATGTCACCGTTACGGGCAGTGGGTGTCTTTTCCACGAAGAGAATATCCCCGTCATAAATGCCCGCATTAATCATACTTTCACCGCGGACACGCAGTGCGAAAAGATCCTTATCCTTCGAAAGGTGGCCGCCTGTGAAGGGCAGATAGCATTCCACCTGCTCCACGGCTAAAATGGGCAGACCTGCCGTAACGGTACCGAGCAGGGGCACATGGCGGACATTTTCTGCCTGACCTACGATACGGATGGAGCGTTTGAGCATAGGGTCACGGACGATGTAGCCCTTTTCCTCCAGGGCATCGAGATTAGCCTGTACGGAGGAAGTGGAACGAAGGCCCACAGCCTGACAGATTTCTCTGACTGAGGGAGGTACGCCGTCGCCTAATCTTTCCTTAAGATATTCGAGAATAAGATGCTGATTTTCACTTAAAGGCTTCATAAATTTAACCTCATTTCTTTATATCAGTATAAAAACATTTGTTCGACAAGGTCAGTATAACACATCTTTCCGAAAAATGCAAACATTTGTTCTGATTTTCTGAAAAATTTTCTGAAAAATTTTTTGAAAGTTTTTATAAGGAATGGCGTCCGGACATCAGAAGCTGATTTTAATTTTGTATTTCAAGGAAACATTCAGTCATCATCGCTTCGCAGAGTTACTTTTGTCCTTGCCAAAAGCGCTTTTTCGGTGGAAACCGTCCGAACACGATAACGGAGTAAGATTTTTGTTTCTTTTACAGCTCGACATCAATCAGCCATTCATTAAAAAACTTCCTTTCTATACTACCGTTATCTATAGTTCTGTGCTCTGCCTTACCGACAGAGTGAGCGTACAGAGTGCTTTTCAGAGAACTTCTACAGGAAAATCGCTGCCTTTGTTCCCTCATCGCACAGATATTTTGTCTGGTAGGGAAGTGTCTGCGACACTTCACGTTTCATCTCCTCAGGCACCTCCGCTCCGACATTCGCTTCCCGCTCTGTGTGCTTTTCAGATAGGTTCTACGGTAAGCTTCGTAAACCTTTGAATTTATGTCCGTGCAAAAAGAAAAGAGGGTTACAGAAACTTACCTGTAAATTATAAGCCTTATCGGCTGTCTGCACACCTGCCACGGTGTGCCCCCTATGAGGTGTTGTTGTTTTGCGCTACTGAAAAAATAAAGATGCGAACTACTTGTTTTGGACGGAGCAAACTAATGCAAAAATAACAAATCGCTACGGCAGTTGTTTATCTCCGCCGAGTTTACGAAGGCGGCCACCGAGGGAAAGGATTTTCCCGAGGCTAAAGGGCGCTTTGTTTACTTTGCCGCCCCGGGCAAAGTAAAGGCCTCAGCGGCCCGAGCGGAAAAAACTTAATTGTTTCCTTGAAGCAAAAATATAAACTGAACTCTTTATGTATAATTACACCTAATTTAACAGCACACTCTTTTCCCGTCAAAAAAAGCGTGTGCTTTGTTTGCTTTGGCGCTCAACCGTGCCAAAGTATGAGCCCGAGCGGCTTGAGCGTGTAGAACATAAAAGAAAGCAGCTCAGTAAATCATAAAGGCCGAAGGTGAAAGCGGTTCCCAAGGTTCATTACGGCTTGGAGCACCTATGAACTTTGACCGCTGCGCCATCCCTTACGACAAACCTACTCTGTCATTTTAGGCGGAGCGAAAAAACTTTAAAGCTCACAAGGCAACCGTTGCATAGCCTTTCGCAAAAAATCAACAATCATAAATTCAGGTATAAATCCGCCTCTGCTTATCCATAATAAAAATAAAGAAAAGACTTTTTTGAAATGAGGAAATTTTATGAAGGATAAAAAGAAGCTTTTTCCATCTCTTTACACGGGTAAAGGCTTTTATATCACAAGCGCCGTCTGTCTTGCCGTTATAGCAATAGCCATAGGTGTTATCTACAGGGCATCGACAAATCTTATCTCAGAAATCGCCTACGATACGAACACAAGCGTTTCCTTTGCAACCGAGCAGGCCGAGGCTGACAAAAAGGATGAGGCTGACCCGAGACTCACTGAAACCACCGCTGAAAAGCAGACAACCGCAAAGCCTGCAACCACTGCACCCTCCACTACCAAAGCACAGAAGGAAACCACCACTCTTGCCCCGACGACAGAGCCGACGAAAGCCGACTACGGCAACACCTCCTACATTCTCCCCTGTGAGGACGAAAT
>JAZNMU010000187.1:0-7959 GCA_045579865.1 Acutalibacteraceae bacterium | reverse complement strand
ACAGCCTGTAACCTTTTCACCGATCTGAATTTTGTGAGTTGCTTTTGAATTTTCGAGAATCTGTCTGTCAGTATTGATTGAAAGGAATTCAACACCTACGATGCCTGATTCAACCATTCCGTTAACGGCATTACCGCCGCCGCCACCGACACCGACTACTTTAATCTGGTTATAAGCGATATTTTCGTTATCCATTACGAAGCCCATTTTACTTCCTCCTAAAATATATTTGAATTTGATGATTTTTAATTTTTCGTGCGACCGTAAAAGGTCACAACAACCTATTATTCAAGTTATTATAACACAGTATTTCAAAAAATACAATAACAAACCGTATATTTTTTATTATGAAAGTTTACGTCCTTATTTTTTCATGCTTCCCGGCTTGAAGGTAGCCTGCCCTTCATAACGGGTTTCAATATAACCTGTCTGTCCGTTGATAATATCCTCGTCCTTTTCGATTATATTCAGTGCAAACTCAAGCTGGCTTTCGAGCTTTTCACAGTTACCGAGATAAATATTTATTCTCGAATCGTAAATAACATTTACATTACCAAGGTCTGTAACATCGATTACTCCCTTAGTGAATTTGCCTGATTTTTCCAGCACGGCAACTATCTCTTTTACCTTTTCGTATTTCGGTGCGTTATTCTCCGAAGGAATATAATTTTTACCTGTTTCTGCCGTCTGCTCCTCGAAGCCCTCTGCAAGATATCTTCCGTCAGTCAGCTTTTTCTTGTTAAGAGAGAGGATTTTTCCGTCAGGGTCCAGACAGATATAGCCTGTCCCGTTCGAAATAAGAATTTTTTCCTGAGTCGGTGTCACATTCAGAACAAGAGTGTCGGGAAACTGATAGTCAACCTGAACATCCTTAATGTAAGGTAAGGCCTCGGAAACCGCTTGATTTACTGTCTTCTCCCTTACACTGAGCATATTTATTCCCACATATATATCGGCCTTTTCCAGTATTTTTTCGTTTTTATAGCGGCTTTCGCCTACTATGTTTATCACGGAAACGGGAGCACCCTTACTGTAGGCATAAGCACAGACACAGCACGCAACAACAACCAGCATAATAACCACCGTAGCGAAAGCAATAATCTTTGCCCTGAGACGCTTGGCACGGCTGGTCTTTTTTCTCATTTCGTCATAAGAAACGCCCTGTCTGCTCTGCTTATTTATCTTTTCTCTCGAGCGTGCACGGTCACGTGCTCTCTTTTTTTCCTTCTGAATTCTCGCCTGCTTCTCACGGCTTTCAATATTTCTGGTATCTCTGCCCTTAGGCTCACGGCTTTTGCTTCCGACAGGCTTTTTATCCTTCTTCTGCGTTTTTTTCTTCGCAGAAGAGGTATTCTTTTTTCTGTTTTCAGCAGTAGGCTTCCCTGTCTTTCTGCCACCGTCGGAAATTCTGTCCTCACCCACATCAAAGCCTGAAGGCTTCTTTTTCTGTGTGTTCTTTGGCTTTCCCGCAGTGTTTTTATTTACGGGAGAAGTTTTTTGGGGCTGTGAGGGGCTTTTTCTGACAGGAGTATCTTTAGAGGCAGAAGAGCTTGTGCTTATGGGCTCCCACATGGATGAAGTAACATTCTGCACCGTTCTGCCGACATTTTTTTCACTGTATCCGCCAAAGGGATTTTTATTGTCTGCCATTAAATACACTCCTTTCAGAAAAATAAGGCAACTGAAGTATGATGCCGAAAAGCACCACAGACAGCCGCCGAAAAATGAGTTATTGCTTTACACGTTTAATATCTGCACCTAAGCTTTTAAAACTTTCCTCTATTTTTTCATAGCCTCTGTCGATATGACTTATATTACTTATGACCGTACTGCCCTGAGCACAAAGACCCGCCACTACCAGTGCGGCTCCTCCTCTCAAGTCCGACGCAGTTACCGACGTGCCGTACAGCTCTTTCACTCCGTCAATAATAGCGACCTTTCCCTCAGTTTTTATCTTCGCCCCCATTCTCACAAGCTCGCTTACGTGCTTGAAACGGCTCTCGAAGATATTTTCTATAATAACGCTCGTGCCCTGTGCCACCGTAAGCATCGCCATAACAGGCGCCTGTGCATCGGTGGGAAAGCCCGGATAAGGCATCGTTCTGATATCCCGGACGGCACGCAGAGGTTCATCCCTGCGTATTCTGACAGCATTCTTTCTGTCATCCACCGAGCATCCCGCATTTTCAAATACAGGTATAACAGTACGAAAATGATTTGTGTTCACGCCGTGGAGAGTAATATCTCCTCCCGTTACCGCCGCCCCCGTCATATAAGTAAGGGCAACTATACGGTCAGCCATAACCGTGTAACGGCATCCGTGGAGCTTTTTCACGCCTTCAATAACCACTGTCCCCTGCATACGGAAGCTGATTTTACACCCGCATTCATTCAGAAATGCCGCAAGGTCATATATTTCCGGCTCTCTGGCCGCATTATGAATTACGGTTCTCCCTTTAGACAGTGCGGCGGCAAGAATAATATTCTCCGTAGCACCGACGCTCGGGAAGGAAAGGCTTATAACGGATGTACCGTTATCCTTCACCTTTTCACAGCGGATGTAACCGTAGTCCTCTTCGATTTTGTATCCCATAATTTTAAGGGAACTGAGATGAAGATCAATAGGTCTGAGACCGATTTCACAGCCTCCCGGAGCAGACATTTCCGCTCTGCCAGTTCTGCCGAGAACAGAGCCTAAAAAAACAATGGATGAGCGCATTTCACGCATGAGTGAATCCGGTATATTATAGCACGAAAGGCAGGAAGAATCAACAGTAACGGTATTATTTCCTGTTTTTACTTTACAGCCTAAATGTCTGAGTATTTCTATTGCCGCCTTCGTGTCTGTAAGCTCGGGACAGTTATGTATCTGACAGACACCGCCCACCAGAACAGTAGCCGCCAGAATGGGAAGAGAACTGTTTTTCGAGCCCTGAACGGCTGTCTCACCCATAAGGGGTCTGCCTGAATTAACGATTAAACTGTCCATAGAATCACACCTTTCACCCCATTGTATGCAAAAAGGGTGAAAACGGTGAGTTTTTATACTGAAAACTTATTGTTTTATAAGAGAAATAACAATATCTGCAATCTGCTCCTTGGCATTGAATACTGCCATCGACTTAGCATTCTGTTCCATTTCGGTTCTCTTCGCCTTATCCTTTACGAGCGAGCAGAAAAGAGCATCCATTTTTTCATCGGTGAGTTCCTTTTCCTCGATAACATAAGCGGCACCTCTGTTAACCAGAGCCATAGCATTATGATACTGATGATTTTCAGCTACGTTGGGAGAAGGAATGAGAATGGAGGCTTTGCCCAGAGCCTGAAGCTCCGAAAGAGAAGAAGCACCTGCGCGGCAGATAACCACATCAGCCGCAGACATACATCTGTCCATATCGCTTATGTATTCACGGATTTCCACATTGGTTGCTTTTTCCGTATCCACACCCATTTCCTTAAGCTTTTCGGGTACCCACAGACCGTACTGACCCATAGCGTGAAGGAAACGGATGTTTTCATCCTTATGATGGTCAGCAATAATTCTTGTCATAGCCTTGTTAATAGTAGCCGCACCGAGACTTCCACCCATAGAAAGAACAAGGATTTCATCATCCATCACGCCCATTTCCGCTCTGGAAAAGTCTCTGTCAGCCTTAAGCATCTCCCCTCTTACGGGAAGTCCTGTCACAACGGGAGGATTTTTACACTGAAGATATTTCTCGGCATCCTTCGCCGTGAGCATAACCCTGTCCACAGCCTTTGCGAGAGTTTTGTTTGTTACACCGGGAAAGGCGTTCTGCTCGTGGATAGCCGTGGGTATACCCATTTTAGCTGCCATACGCAGCACAGGACCGCTGACATAACCGCCGAAGCCTACCACCACATCGGGTGAAAAGCCCTTGATAATCTTCTTTACTGCAGAAGAGGATGTAAGAAGGTAGAAAACGGCAAGGATGTTTCTTATGATGTTTTCAAGAGAAATCTTTCTCTGAAATCCTGCAATTCTGATAGTTTTAAGATTAAAGCCCGCATTCGGTACAAGCTTTGTTTCCATTTTACCCTGAGCACCTACAAAAAGAATCTCGGTATCGGGGTATCTTTCTCTTATCTCACCTGCAACGGCTAAAGCGGGATTAATATGTCCGCCTGTTCCGCCTGCGGCAAATAATATTTTCATTTTCATCATTCCTTTTCAACTTTTGAGTTTCTCGAAACCGAAAGCACTATTCCCATTTCAATCAGCAGTACAAGCAATGCCGTACCTCCGTAGCTGAAGAAGGGAAGAGCCATACCCGTATTCGGTATAAGGTCCGTAACAACGGAAATATTGATTATTACCTGTAAGGCAACCTGTATCATTATACCCATTACCACCAGTGAGCCGAACATATCCTTACACTTGGCGGCAATCATAAAGCCTCTGCAGATAAGGGCGGCAAAGAGAATAATAACGAAAGCCGCACCGATAAAGCCGAATTCCTCGCAGAAAACAGGGAAAACAAAGTCGTTCTGAGGCTCGGGAATATAAAGCTGCTTCTGCTTGGAGTTACCCAGACCTACACCGAAAAGACCGCCTGAGCCGATGGCATAAAGTCCGTTTACGGTCTGTCTTCTGTTTTCGATATAAGCAGGATTATCCTTATCGAGCCAGCACATAATTCTGCTGGCGGCGAAACCGAAGCCGTCAAGAATGTCAGGTTTGATTATTACCAAAGCGACCACAGCGCCGATAGCGGCAAAAAGTGCCGCAAAGTATATCTTTTTCGCACCGCTGAGCCAGGCCATAGCGATAGCCATAAGCATAAGAAGAATGGCGGCTGAGTAATGCTTTTCCAGGAGAACGAGTCCGAAATAGGAAACAGCAACTATCGCCAGAAGCACACAAGCTGAGAACGGTGTTCTCGCGAATGAGAAAAACTTTCTTTCGAAATCAGAAAGAGTATCCTTGTCGGGAGTGAATTTACCGATTTTATTTTTAGGTGCCCTGAGAGCGTTTTTCATAACGCATATCATATATGCCATCACGATTATAAGTGTGAACTTGGCAAACTCCGAGGGCTGTATCTGCATACCACCGATGTAAATCCAGCGGCTCGTGTCCGCTTCGCTTCCCATATTGTATATCAGAGTATATATAAGGACTAAAACGGTGGCAATATAGGCAAAGGGAGCAAATCTACCGTTGAAAACACGGTAATCGAGCTTGCTGAAAAAAGCCATAGCCACGAAGCCGATTACGGCATTTTTAAGCTGTGAAAAGAAGAACTCGTTAGCATCGCCTCTGTTATAGGTTGCATAGGCATAGGATGCTGAATACATAGCGATGATACCTACGGTAAAGAGCAATAATACTATGCAGGCAAACACCACGTCAAAGCTTCCCTGATGAAAGAAATTTGTTCTTACCTTGCTTTTTATTCCGTTAAACATTTCTAAGGGAGCCGCAAGCTTTATCTTTTTAGCTTTACGGTTCTTTCCCTTTTTTTCTTTCATACCTTTACCTCCTGCCTCAGAAATTTCTGCAGTACTCCTTAAACGGTGAAGTACATAACTGCCACACCGACAATACAGCCGATAAGACTTACTGTGCTGAACACAGCCACGATTTTATTTTCGCTCCAGCCTGACATTTCGAAATGATGATGGATGGGAGCCATTTTGAATACCTTCTTTTTACGGATTTTTATGGAAGCTATCTGAATAACATCAGAAAGAGCCTCGATAACATAAACAATACCGATAGGAAGAAGAATAATAGGACAGTCCACCGCGTAGGCAAGAGCCACCACAAGACCGCCAAGGAACATTGAGCCGGTATCACCCATAAACACCTTAGCGGGATAACGGTTCCATACCACATAGCCTGCGCATCCGCCTGCGAGAGCCGCACCGAGAATACCCACAGAGGTAGTCTTCATCATAAGTGCGATTACTGCAAATGCCACACCTACAGGAATGGTAACAGTACCGCAAAGACCGTCAATACCGTCTGTGAAGTTAACTGCGTTGATTGCACCGTAAATTACACATACACTGAAAATGCAGAAGAAAATTATTCCGCCCACAGAGTCAAAGTTTACCTTGCCGAAGAATGGAATGTACATAGATGTGCTTTCACTTATAACGAGAGAGGCAAGATAAGCGGCGATGATAAGCACCTGAGGAATAGTTTTCTGTATCTCAGTGAGACCAAGATTTCTCTTTTTCACTACCTTGATGTAGTCATCGGCAAAGCCTACAAGAGCAAAGCAGATAGCCATAAGTACACCTGAAAAAAGCTTCGTATACTGCTGATATCTGGTTATATCCAATTCAGCGAAAATCTGAAATCCTGTGAACTTACAGATAAGAAATGTAACAGCCGTGGCAAAGAGAGTACCGATAATAAACATAATACCGCCCATAGTGGGAGTACCCTGCTTTTTGGCGTGCCAGTTAGGGCCGATATCCGTGAGGATATTCTGACCGAATTTAAGATTATGGAGTACGGGTATAAGCACATAGCCTAAAAGCGCTGTAACTCCGAAGGAGATTACAAGTGAAATAACAAGTGATAAAGTGCTGGTCATTTAAAACATTCCTTTCAAATATCTTTAAGAGTAAACTTACCCTAATAATTCCTTTATTATTTTTCTTTCGTCCATAGGAATTTCTTCCCCCTTGACAGTCTGACTTGTTTCGTGGCCCTTACCTGCCAGAAGAATTATATCATTCTCCTTCGCATTTTTCAAGGCAAAGTCAATAGCCTTTCTCCTGTCCTGATGAATGAACATAGGTGTTTTCGTGCCTTTAACGGCGCTTACTATGTCTCTGATTATATCCATAGGCTCTTCACTGCGGGGATTGTCACTGGTAACGATAACCATATCCGAATAATCGGCGGCTATCTTTCCCATTTCTCCGCGCTTATCTCTGTCTCTGTCCCCTCCGCAGCCGAAAACGGTTATAATTCTGTTTTTAGGGAAATTGCCGAGAGTAAGAAGAACCTGCTTAAGACTGTCGGGAGTGTGGGCATAGTCGATTATGACCTTGAAATCCCTGTCCGTGGGAACTATTTCAAATCTGCCTCTGACACCGTAAAAATTTCTCAGTGCCGCCGAACAGGACTCAAGAGAAACGCCCACCGAAAGAGCCGTTATAATCGCCGCCATAGAATTTGAAACATTATAGGCACCGGGTACCTTCAGCTTTATACGGTGGATGAGACCGTCGGAAACAATGGCATAATCAGTAATGCCCTCGCTGAATTTCATACACTTGGCGGTAAAATCCGCCTCATCGCTTTTTAGAGAGTATGTCTTTAACTCGCCCGCTGCCGCTTTTCTGAATTCATCGGCAAATTTATCGTCGTCATTTATAACTGACAGACGGCTGGAGGAAAAGAGGAGCTTTTTAGCATCTTTATAATTTTCCATATCACCGTGATAGTCCAGATGGTCCTCGGTGAGATTAAGAAATACGCCAACCTCGAAGTCAAGCCCGTAAAGTCTCTGCTGTACAAGACCCTGTGAGGATGCCTCGATTATGCAGAACTCCGTATTGCATTCGGTCATTTCACTGAACTTTTTATGCATATAAAAGCTGTCAGGAGTAGTGAGAAGAGATTCACTGCTTTCTCCGCAGAGCTTATTGCAGACAGTACCGAAAAGGGCGCACTTATTCCCTGCCATGGTAAGAATATTATATATCATCGTGCTGACGGTAGTTTTTCCGTTTGTACCCGTGACACCGATAAGGCGGAGCTTTTTATGGCTGAAGCCGAAAAAGGCGGCACACAAAAGGGAATAGGCTTTTCTTGTATCCTCTACGATAACCGTATTTTCACATACTTCCTTTTCCGCTATTACCGCCACAGCGCCCTTTTCGATAGCCTGACGTACATAGCTCTCCCCTTTTTCGTGGCAGACGAAGAGTGTATCCTGTCTGACCTTACGGGAATCGTCGGTAATATATTTTATA
>JAZNMU010000186.1:0-5627 GCA_045579865.1 Acutalibacteraceae bacterium | reverse complement strand
AGTGAAATCCTCCCCGGCAAGACAATTCTCGAAGCTCTCAACACAGACCTTGTTTGTGATGCTATCAACACAGCTATGCGTGAGCTTTTCCTTCAGATCGTTTACGGCAGAACACAGTCTGCTTTCTCAGAAGACGGTCTTACAGTAGGCGCAGGTCTTGAAGACCTCGGTAAAGGCCTCCGTTCACAGGTTGGTACAATGTACGGCACAAAGGTTAAGGGCGTTCGTTATCTTGAAATGGCTGAAGGCTATGTTACAAGAATGGCTCTCGACGCTGACGATCAGGTTATCGGTTACGAATTCGTTTCTCTCGGCAAGATGACAGACTTCATCAAAAAGGGTATGGAACCCAACGAGGCTTATAAAAAGGCAATGGGCACTTACGGCAGATTTGCTGATGCTGCTAAGTATATCGATCCCCGTGAAGAATAAGGAGGTAAACGAATATGGCATTATTTGAAAGTTATGCAAGAAGAGAAGCTAAAATTCTTGCTGTTTTAAAAGAATACGGCATTTCTTCTATCGAAGAATGTAAAGAAATCTGCGACGCTAAGGGTATTGATCCTTACAAAATCGTAGAAGAAACTCAGCCTATCGCATTCGAAAATGCTAAGTGGGCTTACACAGTTGGCTGTGCTATTGCTATCAAGAAGGGCTGCACAAAGGCTGCTGATGCTGCTGCAGCTATCGGTGAAGGCCTTCAGGCTTTCTGTATCCCCGGTTCAGTTGCTGACAACCGTCAGGTTGGTCTTGGCCACGGTAACCTCGGTAAGATGCTCCTCTCCGAAGAAACAGAATGCTTCTGCTTCCTCGCAGGTCACGAATCCTTCGCAGCTGCTGAAGGTGCTATCAAAATCGCCCTCAACGCCAACAAGGTAAGAGTTCAGCCTCTCCGTGTTATTCTTAACGGTCTCGGTAAGGATGCTGCTATGGTCATCTCCAGAATCAACGGCTTCACCTATGTTCAGACTGAATTTGATCCCTACACAGAAACTGTTAAGGTTGTAAACGAAACAGCATACTCCGACGGTGACAGAGCTAAGGTTCGTTGCTACGGTGCAGACAACGTTCCCGAAGGCGTTGCTATCATGAGAAAAGAAAACGTTGGTGTTTCCATCACCGGTAACTCAACTAACCCCACCCGTTTCCAGCATCCCGTTGCAGGTACCTACAAAAAGTGGTGCGTTGAAAACGGCGTAAGCTACTTCTCAGTTGCTTCCGGCGGCGGTACAGGCCGTACCCTTCATCCCGATAATATGGCTGCAGGTCCTGCTTCCTACGGTATGACAGACACAATGGGCAGAATGCACTCCGACGCTCAGTTCGCAGGTTCTTCATCAGTTCCCGCTCACGTTGAAATGATGGGCCTTATCGGCGCAGGTAACAACCCCATGGTTGGTATGACTGTTGCATGTGCAGTTGCTATTGAAGAGGCTTCAAAGTAATAGATTAATAAAGGGTTTTCAGACTTTTAGCCAATCACCTGTTCAGAAATGAGCAGGTGATTTTTATGTATGATGTTAAAAAATAATCTTGCCATATAATTTACAAACTCAAAACAATATGGTATAATCTTATTAAACTTAAAAGAAAGAAGGACAAAATATGGATTTCACGTCAATTATTGTTTATCTTAAAGGTTTAATACCTACTATTATGGCTTTTCTTATGATGCTGTCACCTGCATTCGGTTCAGTTGAGGTTACCTATACCGCCGAAAAGCCCGAAGAGGTTATTCTGAGCTTCTCCGCAGTTTCAGACATTCATGTAGAGTCAAACAATCCCAAGCCCTACAATATGTTCTATGATGTACTTAAGGGTCTTAAATCAGGCGCAGATAACGATGCCGTCATTTTCCTCGGTGACAATACAATGAACGGACAGACTATCGAAAATCTCTTTTTTTACCCGGCTGTCAGAGCTATGAAGCCGGCAGAGAAGATTTTTGTGGCTTTGGGTAACCACGACATCGGTAACGGTGAGGGAGATTATAATAAATTCAGAAATGAATATATTCTGAACAACAGACTCTGTCTCGGTAACAGAATCGACAAGCCCTATTACTACGAGGTGGTAAACGGTTGTTATATGATTTTCCTTGCCAGTGAGGATCTGGCTGTAAATGACTGCTTTATGACAGAAGAACAGCTTACATGGCTGAAGGGTGTTCTCGATGAGGCGGCTGCTTCAGATAAGCCCATTTTCGTTTTCAATCATCATCCTATTTATCAGCTGACAGGTGTGGAGCGTGACGCACTGGTAGAGATTCTTAACGATTATGAAGACGTTTTATATCTTTACGGACACACACATAAAGAGCTCGATGAGTACAGCTTCGGTACTGAGGGCGGAGTAGATGTAATCAATGTTCCCCGTGCAACTGCCGAAGGCAACGGCGTGGTAGTCGAGGTTTATGAAGATGAAGTAGTGGTAAGAGGCAGAAACTTTGTATCAAATGAATGGGTTGAAGGTCTCAGATATACATACTAAAATATACTTCTATATAAAAATTTAACTCCCGATGTAAAGTCGGGAGTTTCGTTTTTTATCTTGATTACGAAGAAAGAAATTAAAGGTACGTCCTTATCAGCTTATGTGTAGCGTCATATCTTGCATTATAGCTTTCGCAGCCGATAACTACTGTTATATAGGTTTTCTTGTCCTTTTTAAAGGCACCGATGATTCCTGTGTATTCGTCGTGTACCGTGCCTGTTTTCATACCGATGGCATAGGGTGAATAGTAGTAGGCGTAGGAGGCGATGAGGGAGTTTGTGGTGCCCCAGGAGTGTCCCTGACCTGTGAGGGCGGTGACATATTTGTAGGGGGTAGAGGTGATTTTTTTGAGCGTTTTGTTTTTAAGCACTCTGTTTGCAACCAGAACCAGGTCGTGTACCGTAGAGTAGTGTCCGTTTACGGGATAGCCGTGGGGATTTACGAAGTGGGAACCGGTACCGCCGATGTTCTTGATGTATTTGTTCATAAGACCCACGAAGTAATTCTTTGCTGCCACATAGCCCATATTCTTGTTCCCGGAAACCTTGCGGGCACAGTTAACGGCGATGGTGTACGCCGCGTCACCGCCTGAGGGGAGGAGAAGTCCGTAAAGAAGATCCTTGAGCTTGTATTTTTCACCTCTCCTGATGTCGCATCGGCTGGAATAGGCTTCCACCATATTAAGCTCATTTCCGACTATTATCGTGTCATTTTCGTCCATATACTTTAGGGCTACGAGAGCGGTGACGAGTTTTGTGATGCTGGCGGGATAACAGCGCTCGTTTATGCGGTTCTGATAAACATATTCTTTGTTAGTCACATCATAAACGGCTGACATATAGCTTACGGTGGGGGCAGAAACTTTGACTGTTACGGTTCTTTTGTATTTTTTCTTATAAGTAGCGGTGAGCTTTGCAGTGCCCTTACCTACTGCATAAAGTCTGCCGTCCTTTATTTTTATGACTGACTTATTTGAAGATTTCCATTTAACCTTTGAGTTATAGTAGGGGACGGTGATTTCGGGGTATTCGCCCTTTCTGATAATATCGGGAAGCTCTATGGAAATTTTGCCGATGTAGGTTTTCTTTATGGGTGATGCTTTACCTTTTGAATATTGGTCTTTTGTTTCGATAACGGGAACTACCTTGAAAAAATATGCTTTTTCGGGAGTTTTCTTTTCGTAGGTGTATGTGGTTTTCTTTGTCGTTTCTAACTTTTTGTATTTACCGTCTTTAGCGGATGAGACATAAATCTCATAACGGTTTGCCTTACCGACCTTGTTCCATTTCAGGGTAACGCTTGCACCGTCACGGGAAACAAAAACGGGCTTTTCTGCTCTGGGAGGTGCGGTGTAAAGCTTTTTGATTTCGCTTCTGTCCGACGACTTTCCTGCTGAAAGAGCATAAATTTTAATTTTATAAAGGTTATTACTGCTGAGATTTGTAATAGTGAAGGTGTTAGTCTGTGCTGTTCCTGCGAGAGTATAGCCGTCCTGACCCGAAATACCGTAGTAAACGGTGTAGCTGTCAGCACCCTCCACAGCATTCCATTTTAAGGTTATACTTGTTTCTGTGGCAGATACGTAGGTAAGACCTGTAGGGGCAGCGGGCTTGACAGCGACGGGGGCTGTTACGGACGGGAGTGTGGTTTCTGTCTGTTCCTCAGCGTAGACTGCAAGACCTGACGACAGTGCAAAGAAAAGAATAAATGTCAGTAAGAAATAAATTTTTTTCATTATGTGTACCTCAGAATAAGATTGTTTTTAAAACTGTAATGTGAATTATTATTCTATCACAAGAAAAAATCATAGTCAATTCATTTTAGAGGTAAAGATTATTAAGATTTTCTTAAGTTGACATTTAAAGAAAAATATGACATAATTAAGTAGTTAAAATAAAGGAGAAATTTATTATGAAAACAGCGAAGAAAATCTTATGCATTATTTTAGCAACTGTTCTGCTTCTTTCTTGCGGTATTACCGCTGTGGCGGCAGACAGCAGAAAGACAGAATGTAATTTCGGAGGAGGTTTTTCAGAAATGGGCGAAAGCATAAAAGCATTTTTTGAAGGCATAATCAAAAAAATCAAGCTCTTTTTTGACAAAATAGCAGTTCTGTTTTCGGGTAATAAGTTCACGGGTAGTGATTATACTATTCCCGAACTTGACCTGAGCACTCTGCCCGGTAACCTAAAGGGAAGTAAATATGAATATCTTTACACTCTTTCCACTGTGGATAATTCCAGAGATTATATGGCTCACCCAGACAGCGTACTGCTTAAAAACGGTAATATCCTCACTGTATACCCTGCAGGTCACGGTAAAGGTGCCGTTCTTAACAAGATAAGCACAAACGGCGGCGTAAGTTGGGACAGTACAGTAGAAAACACCCCCGAAAGCTGGGTGAATTCCCTTGAAACTCCCACTGTTTACCGTCTCGAATTCAGTGACGGCACACCCGACAAGCTTATTCTTATCTCCGCTAACCCCAAATGGCCGAATATGAAAACTCCCGGTGGCTTTGAATGCTCAATTTCCGCCGATGAGGGCGTAACCTGGACAGAGTTTCAGCGATTTTACGGTCTTGACGGTGAAAACGGCGTAACTCCCATTGTGGCTATGTCAAGCCTTACAAGACTTAAGGAATACGGCAAATTCGTTGATAAATGGATGGGCTTTTTCCACGATGCCGATTTCTATAACTATAAAACTATCCTTACCTTTGACGAAGAGGGGAATATGCAGTGGAGCGTACCCGAAAAATACTTCGCCGCTCACCGTGAAACAGAGAAAAGCTCCAATATGTGCGAGGTTGAGGTAATCCGCTCAGATATGGGTCAGGGTGACGAGCTTTGTCTTATCACTCGAAGTAATTCCAAAAAAATAAACTCTCTCATTTCCTTCTCAACCGATGAGGGCAAAACCTGGAGTGCGCCCGTGGAAGCGCCCGCCGCTCTTAACGGTGAAAGACACAAGGCAGAATACACCCCTGACGGCAGACTTTTCATCACCTTCCGTTCCATAGAAAGAGGGGATAAGGCAAGAGAGAATGCAAAGAATGCCACTGACAGAAACAGAGGCTGGATAAGCGAAGGTCTGGTTGCCTGGGTTGGCACCTATGAAGAAAGTCGGATCGT
>JAZNMU010000185.1:0-5168 GCA_045579865.1 Acutalibacteraceae bacterium | reverse complement strand
CTGTTATCAGTGAATATTTTCCAAAACAAGTGTGTAAAAACTTTGATAGTTCAAAAAACAATTATATGGTTGAATTGGGCCGATATAATCCCGGCACATACGACAGCTATTTGTCTGAAAATTTCTTTTGGAAATTGCTCGATTGCGATATAAGAGGCCATTGATAATATTAACGAAAGTACCCGCCAAATCGACGGGTACTGATTTTTTATCGATGTATATTTGGCGGAATATACTTTCCTCGTTTACGAAAAATATCCCGCAATTCCGAATTTCGCATTCCGAATTCCGCATTAATCAAAGGTATTTCTGACTCTCAGCTACTGCCATTCTGTCACAGCGTTCATTTTCCGGGTGGCCGTCGTGACCCTTAACCCATTCAATGGTAACCTCGTGCTTACCGATAAGAGTGAGAAGCTCATCCCACAGCTCGGGATTAAGGGCAGGCTTTCTGTCCTTTTTTCTCCAGCCGTTTGCTTTCCAGCTCTGCGCCCAGCCGAGTTTTATTCCGTTGGCTACGTACTGCGAATCGGTAACTACAGTTACCTTGCAGGGTTCTTTAAGAGCCTTGAGTCCTTCAATAACTGCGGTAAGCTCCATACGGTTATTGGTAGTCTCAGGGGCACCGCCTGACATTTCCTTTTCCTTTCCCTTATAAACGAGGATAGTCCCCCATCCGCCTGCACCCGGATTTCCCGAACAGGCTCCGTCCGTATATACGGTAACTTCTTTCATAGTAATCTACTCCTTATTTTATCCCGTAGATTTTACCATAAAATCTTTTTTAAAGCAAGTAAATAAAAAATATCGGTTGAAATATTTTTCAGTTTATGATAAAATAAATGCAAGTAAAATAAGCAGGTGAAAAAATGAAACAGAAGATGTTAAGCAAAAAGAAATATACGGCTCAATGCTCAAACTGTCTCTACGGCAGAAGCCCCAAGGATAGGAGTGTTGTTCTTTGCAGTAAAAAGGGACTGGTAGAAGGTACATCCACCTGCAGACATTATAAATATGACCCACTTAAGCGTGTACCGAACAAAATAGTAATAAACAGTGACTTTACAAAAGAAGATTTTGAAATATGACAGGGTATCACACCCTGTCATTTTTTATATCTGAATTCGATCTGATGACGGAAAAGCAGCTTTTTAAGAGCCTGCTTATTAAAAGGAATAAGGGGATAAAGATAGGTGTAGCCGCTGATGGTTTTGGTAAAAGAGACGACGAGTATAACCAGAAGCAGTCCGGCAAGAAAACCCCATATTTTGAAAAGAGCCGTCAATATAAGAATAACTGTCCGTGAAATCTTTATAGCGTAGCCTAATTCATAGCTCGGCTGAGTGAAGTTTGATATTGCCACAAAAGCCATAAACAGCACGACCTCCGCCACAAACCATCCCGACCTTACGGCAAATTCACCAAGCACCAAGGCTCCCACCACGCTGAATGAACTGCTTAAGGCACTCGGCGTGTTCACCGAGGCAATACGCAGTGTATCTATTACAAACTCTACTATTAACAGCTGGAGTATAATCGGAACGGAGTTTTTCTCTTCTATAAGCATAAACTTCAGCGCTTCGGGCAGCATTTCCTCATACTGTATAAACAGATACCATATGGGTATAAAAACCATCGACAGGGCGAAAACTATGCCCCGTATAAACCGAAGAAGCGAGCCGATGACCGGTGCAAAATAAAAATCGTTTATATCCTGAATGAAGTCAAAAATGCCCGTAGGAAAAATCATCGCTGTCGGTGAGCCGTCAGTCAGGATTATTACATTTCCGTCATATATACACGCTGCCGCCGCATCGGGTCTTTCCGTATATCTTACCTTCGGGAAAGGATTCCATAGCTGTGAGGGCAGAAGACATTCACGCAGGCTTTCGTGGCTCATGGGAAGGCTTTTCACATCGATAGTTTCAAGTTTTTTTGTAATAATACCGAGCTGTTTTCTGTCAACCACATCCTCCAGGTAGCAAAGGGCTATATCGGTTTTGGACTCACTGCCTACCTGATAGGATTTAATTGTCAGGTTGGTGTTTCTTATTTTTCTGCGGATAAGAGCCGTGTTAAAAATTATGGTCTCAACAAAGCCTTCGTGTGAACCGCGCAGCACCTTATCCGATTCAGGTTCTTCAACAGTACGTGCAGGATAGGTACGGGAATCAATGATGACAGCTTCGGTAAAGCCTTCAACTATCATACCCACAGCACCTGAAAGAACAAAGGTAACAAACTGTTCAAGACTGTCAACTGCAGATGCCTCAACATATGTCGTGTAGCTGTCAACAAATTTTTGGGCTGTGTCTGCCTTTTCCATATCTTCCTTTGTCAGCTTCGTAAAATACTCAAAGTTTCTTTCGAGTATGTCGTCTTTCAGAAAACCGTCAAGACAAAACAAAGAGGCTTCCCTGTCGGCAAGTTTTATTTTTTTCAGAATTATATCAAAGCTTTCACCGAAGCGGAGTTTTTTACTTACCGTTTTTATGTTTTCTTGATAAGATTTTTCAAAATCACTCATATAATCACCGATAATATTATTTCCCGGAAAAAGAAGAATATGAATGAAAAAAGTAACCTGCGAAGGTTACTTGAATTTCTTGATATTAATATGTATTCTGCCCTTTTTACTCTCACCGATGATTTCGTCCAATATCACCTTACCCTTGCCTCTGAGAACGATTTTATCCCCTTCCTTAAGAGGATAATCGTTTTTAAGAATCTGCAAGGAATTGATATAAACAAGACCGCTTTTTACAGCTAAAGAGGAATTTGTACGGGAAAGATTAAACGCCGATGAAACCACACTGTCGAGCCTCAGGGATGCAACGGAAGCAAAAACCGTTTCCGTCTCACCTTCGTCATAAACAAAATCCGTAAGAGGGCAGATTTCACAGTTGACCGTTCCCCTGCCCACCTTTGTAAGATTTTCACAGATATATCTGCTTATACTTTTAAGAGCGAAAATAAAGGTACAGTCTTCTCTTACGATAATGTCGCCGACAGTTTCTCTTTTAATGCCGAGGCCCATAAGAGAGCCGAGATAATCCCTGTGAGAGAGAGAAGAAAAACGATCTTTACTGACCTTTATGAGGCAGAAGGGACAGTCATCGGGATTTTCATGGAAATACTCCCCTATATCCTCCACACCGAAAACCGTCGGCACGAAAACTGCGACAGTTCTTTCCGCCTCAGGAAATCCCCCGTAATAAAAAGTGCGGATGTCAGAATTATATTCTCTTTCAATACAGGATATAGTGCTTCTTTCATCAACTGAAAGAAAGAATGTGGAGGTTATCATAAAACTGTCAAGGGATTTTTTCTTCGCATCGAGACAGCGGGAAATAAGTAAATCTTTTTCTTCCATAGCTTAAACCTGCTGAAGCATCATATCCTTGATTTTCATAAGGCGTGTGGTGTTACTTCTTTCATTTTCATCGAGCTTCATAGTAATATACTTTATGGTGTCCTCATAGTCAGGGATCATAACATATTCGAGAGCGTTTACTCTTCTGCGGGTCTTTTCGATTTCAGAGGAGAGAAGCTGACAGGTCTTTTCCACTTCTGCAAGGCGAAGCATATCGGGCATAATCTCCGAAAGGCTCTTAACTCCCTCATCCAGGTCACCCGATGTAAATGCGAGACCGTAGGAATAAACCTCACCCTTATCGGCTAATTTATACTCGGGAACAAAAACAGGCGTTTTTACGCTCATAATGTTCTTTTCCTTAACCTCGATGCTCATTCTCTGCGAAGGCATCATAAGAGAAACGGCAAGACTTTCCTCACTCATGGATGCTGTAGCCATAGAAAAGTGCTTGTTAGCCTGAGCAATAGCTGTCTCCACTTTTTCGCGGAGCCTTTTATTTTCTCTGACGAGGTCGAGAAACTGCCTCATTAATTCGTCACGCTTATCCTTTAAAAGCTTGTGGCCTCTTCTGGCAGTAACAAGCTTTCTTTTTAAATTTGTAAGCTCCATACGGGTTGGATTAACATTCATTACTGCCATAAATTCACCACCTTAATCATAGTATTCGTCAAGATGTTTATCCGAAATTCGCTTGAGTTCGCTTCTGGGAAGAATTTTAAGAAGCTCCCAGCCGATATTAAGAGTTTCTTCGATAGACCTGTTTGTAAGAGTACCCTGTGAAACATAGGTCTTTTCAAATTCGTCAGCAAATTTAGCATACATCTTATCAATATCGGTAAGAGCCGCTTCACCCAGAATAACCATAAGCTCCTTACAGTCCTTGCCTCGAGCATAGGCAGAGAAGAGCTGATTCATAGTGTCTCTGTGGTCCTCTCTTGTCTTGCCTTCGCCGATACCCTTATCCTTAAGACGGGAAAGAGAAGGAAGAACGTCCACGGGAGGAGTTATGCCCTTACGGTAGAGAGTACGGGAAAGAATAATCTGTCCCTCTGTGATGTAACCCGTAAGGTCAGGAATCGGATGGGTTTTGTCATCCTCAGGCATAGTGAGGATAGGGATGAGAGTAATGGAGCCCTCACAGTCCTTCTTTCTGCCCGCTCTCTCGTAAATAGAAGCCAGGTCAGTGTACATATAACCGGGATAGCCACGTCTGCCCGGCACTTCCTTTCGTGCGGCTGAAACCTCACGGAGTGCATCGGCGTAGTTTGTGATGTCCGTCATAATAACGAGGACGTGCATACCCTTGTCGAAGGCAAGATATTCGGCAGCAGTAAGTGCCATTTTGGGAGTGGCTATTCTTTCGATAGCAGGGTCATTTGCGAGGTTAGTGAACATAACAGTTCTGTCAAGTGCGCCCGTTTCCTTAAAGGACTGAATGAAATAGTCTGACTCCTCGAAGGTGATACCCATAGCCGCAAATACAACGGCGAACTTATCGTCGGAGCCTAAAACCTTAGCCTGTCGTGCTATCTGTGCAGCAAGCTCAGCGTGAGGAAGACCTGAAGCAGAGAAAATAGGAAGCTTCTGACCTCTTACGAGAGTATTGAGTCCGTCGATAGCTGAAACGCCTGTCTGAATGAACTCCTCGGGGTATTTACGTGCGGCAGGATTAATAGGTGAACCGTTTACGTCGAGTCTTTTATCGGGAATGATTGAGGGTCCGCCGTCAGCAGGTCTGCCCAGACCGTCAAAAACTCTGCCGAGCATATCCTCAGAAACGGCAAGCTCCATC
>JAZNMU010000184.1:0-15596 GCA_045579865.1 Acutalibacteraceae bacterium | reverse complement strand
TCAGAAGGAAAAACAGCTCGCATTAAGAAAAGAAAAGAATAAAAAATTCGCATTCAAGGGCGCAAAGAAAGGCTGATTATAATGCGTATCGGTATTTTCGGCGGTACCTTTAATCCGCCTCATAATGGCCATAAAAAATTAGCGCTCGAAATCAGGGAAAAAGCGGAACTTGACAGGATTGTTATAATTCCTACCTTTACTCCTCCGCACAAAGAGGGAAAAGATCTGGCAAGCGGTGAACACAGAATCAGAATGTGTGAAATGATGTTCACGGAGGATTTTTTCACCGTAAGTGATATGGAAATTAAACGTCAGGGCAAAAGCTTTACCTATGATACGCTTCTCGAACTGAAGGAAATCCACGCCGATGATGAACTGTTCCTGATTATCGGTTCTGATATGCTTCTCAGCTTTCACACCTGGTTCCGCTATGAGGATATACTTTCGATGGTAACTCTCTGTGTAGCAACCAGGGAGGACAGGGTTGATTATGATGAGCTTCTTACCTATTCGCAAAAAGTCCTTGGACTCGGTGAAAGTGAGATAATAATTGCTGACATTGAACCCTATGAATGCAGCTCGACGGATGTGAGAAAGCAGCTTTCCCTCGGTCTGGATGCCGCATTTATGACAGGTACAGAAATCTACAATTACGTAAGACTTAATCTTCTTTATGAGAGCCCCTACGGTGAATATAAAGAGCTTTTAAGAAAGAAGCTGGACGATTACCGCTTGCTGCATTCTCTGAATGTGGCAGAGTCCGCGGCGTTTTTAGCCGATATGTACGGTGAGGACAGAGACAGAGCCTATTTCGCAGGTCTTCTTCACGATATAATGAAAAATGAAAATAATGAAGAAATGTTGAAATGTATCGCAAAAGGTGGTATAATATTAAGCCGTACCGAAAAAGCAAACTCAAAGCTGTGGCACGCCATAGCAGGGGAGTGTTTTCTCAGAACTGAACTTGATATAAAAGACAAAGAAATCCTTTCTTCTGTCCGTTATCATACTACAGGTAAAGCCGATATGACGGTTTTCGAGAAAATCATATATGTTGCAGACTATATTTCTGCCGAGAGAAGCTATCCTGATGTGGACACTATGAGATTTTTGGCTGTCGGAAAAACTCTTGACGAAGCCTGTCTCTATTCTCTGCAGTATACTCTGAAAAATCTTTCCGAAAAGAAAGGGATTATTCACGAGGACAGTCTCGCTTTTTATAATGATCTTATAATTAATATGAAATAAAAAAGGAGAAAGCTATGACAGAACTTGAACTTTCCAGAGAAATAGTTAAGGTACTTGACAAGAAAAAGGCTATTGACATCAAGGTTATCGAAATAACAGAGCATTCCATCGTTGCCGATTATTTCGTAATCGCCTCAGGTACATCTAACACACACGTAAAATCTCTTGCTGATGAAGTAGAATATGAACTCAGTCAGCAGGGGGTAGAGCCTCACCACATCGAGGGCAGAGCTACAGGCTGGATCCTGCTTGATTACACAGGTGTTCTCGTACACGTGTTCACAGGTGAGAGCCGTGACTACTATAATCTTGAACGCTTATGGCAGGATGCAAAAACAGTCGATATTTCCGATGTTGTTACGGAAGACTGATTTTTTAAATAAAGAAATAATTAAACGGAGTGATAAATTTGTATTACGATTTTAAAAATGCCGAATTAAAATGGCAGAAGAAATGGGAAGACTCAGGCGTATTCGAAGCACAGGACAATTCCGATAAAAAGAAGTTCTATGCTCTCGTTGAGTTCCCTTATCCCAGCGGTGCAGGTATGCACGTAGGTCACATCAAGGCTTACTCAGGCCTCGAAGTAATCTCAAGAAAGCGCAGAATGGAAGGCTATAATGTGCTTTTCCCCATAGGCTTCGATGCTTACGGTCTTCCTACAGAAAACTACGCTATCAAAACAGGTATTCATCCCCGTCAGGTTACCGATACCAATATCGCAAAATTCACAAGCCAGCTTAAAAGAGTAGGTTTCTCCTTCGATTGGAACAGAGTTGTTGATACCACCGAGGAAGGCTACTATAAGTGGACACAGTGGATTTTCCTTAAAATGTTCGAAAACGGTCTTGCTTTCAGAGATAAGACTCTCGTTAACTACTGCCCCTCCTGTAAGGTTGTTCTTTCCAACGAGGACTCACAGGGCGGTAAGTGTGACATCTGTCACAGCGACATCGTGCAGAAGTCAAAGGACGTATGGTATCTCAGAATTACCGAATATGCAGATAAACTTCTTGAGGGTCTCAAGGAAGTTGATTATCTTCCCAATGTAAAGCTTCAGCAGGAAAACTGGATCGGTAAATCAACGGGTGCTTTCGTTAACTTCACAGTTAAGGATACAGAGGAAACTCTCCGTATTTACACCACCCGTCCCGATACTCTCTTCGGTGTAACCTTTATGGTTATGGCTCCCGAGCATCCTATGCTTGATAAGTATAAGGATATGATCAAAAACTTCGCTGATGTAGAAAACTACAGAACCGAATGTGCCAAGAAAACTGAATTCGAAAGAACTCAGCTTGTTAAGGACAAAACAGGTGTTCAGCTTGACGGATTTGTGGCTATCAATCCTGTTAACGGTAAGGAAATCCCCATTTTCATTTCCGACTATGTTATGATGGGCTACGGTACAGGTGCTATTATGGCTGTTCCTGCTCACGACCAGAGAGACTATGACTTCGCAAAGAAGTTCGGCGTAGACATCATCGAGGTTATCAAGGGTGGAGATATGGAGGTTGAAGCCTACACAGGTGACGGCGAAATGGTTAACTCCGATTACCTTAACGGTTACACAGATAAAAAATCCTCTATTGCCCGTATTCTCGAAGAGCTCGAAAAGAAGGGCATAGGCGAAAGAGGCGTTCAGTATAAAATGAAGGACTGGGCATTCAACCGTCAGCGTTACTGGGGCGAACCCATTCCCATTGTTCACTGTGAAAAGTGCGGTATGGTGGCTGTTCCTTATTCCGAGCTTCCTCTCAAACTTCCTAACGTTGAAAACTTTGAGCCCGGTCAGGACGGCGAAAGCCCCCTTGCCAAAATTGACTCCTTCGTAAACTGCCCCTGTCCCAAATGCGGCGGCGCGGCCAAGAGAGAAACCGATACTATGCCTCAGTGGGCAGGTTCATCCTGGTACTTCCTCCGTTATATCGATCCTCATAACGATAATGAGCTCGCCAATATGGATAAGCTTAAGTACTGGATGCCCGTTGACTGGTATAACGGTGGTATGGAGCACGTTACCCGTCACCTTATCTATTCACGCTTCTGGCATAAGTTCCTTTATGACATCGGTGCAGTTCCCTGTGCTGAGCCTTATGCCAAGAGAACTGCTCAGGGTCTTATTCTCGGTCCTGACGGCGTAAAGATGAGTAAGTCACGCGGTAATGTTATCGACCCCAATGAGGTAGTAGATGTTTACGGTGCAGACGTTCTGCGTACATACGTGCTCTTTATGGGTGACTACGAGCAGGCAGCTCCCTGGTCAGAAAGCTCCGTTAAGGGCTGTAAGCGTTTCGTAGACCGTATCTGGAACCTTCAGGAAATCCTCACTGACGGTGACGAATATTCTGCAGAGCTTTCCTCCTCCTTCCACAAGACAGTGAAGAAGGTTACCGAGGACATCGAGGCACTCAAATATAACACAGCTATTGCCGCTCTTATGACACTTCTTAACGGTATTTATAATAAGGGTGCAATCAATAAGGCAGAGCTTAAGACTCTTCTCCTTCTTGTCAATCCCTTTGCTCCTCACGTTACTGAGGAACTCAATTCTATTGTATTTGCTGATAAGATGCTCGCTGAAACTCAGTGGCCTGACTTCGACGAAGCAAAGTGCGTAGATGATGAAATCGAAATCGTTGTTCAGATTAACGGTAAGGTTAAGGTGAAGATTAATGTTGCCGCCGACATCGAAGCTGCAGACGCCATCGCAGTGGCAAAGGCCGATGAAAAGATTGCCTCTGAAATTGCCGGCAAAACCATCGTTAAAGAGCTTTATGTAAAGGGAAGACTCGTAAATATCGTAGTTAAATAAGATTTTTATGTGATTTTTTCTAAAAAACATTAAAAACACAGAAAATATCTTATTATTGTTTGAAAAATTCTCTTGACAACTGAATAACTATAATGTATAATATTTTTCGAATCCTTAACGGAAATATACCCCTGCTAACAGGTAAGGGAGGGAAATATAAATGAGTCAGGTAAAAGTTAAAGAGAACGAGTCACTCGACAGCGCTCTCAGACGTTTTAAGAGACAGACTTCACGTGATGGTATCATTCAGGAAGTTCGTAAAAGAGAACACTATGAAAAGCCTTCAGTAGCAAGAAAAAAGAAGTCTGAAGCTGCTCGTAAGCGTAAATTTAAGTAATTGAATTGCAAAAATCACCCGAGGGCTTAATACCTTTGGGTGATTTTTTTACTATTAATAAAGGTGATATTATGATTAACAAACTTAAAGCATATCTTAAGGAAAAGGGCAGTGCCGCACTTATTATGAGCGAGGAAAACATCTGCTATTTCACTTCCTTCCATTCATCTAACGGCTATCTTTTAGTGACAGGGGATAAAGCTATCTTTTTAACTGACTCCCGTTATATCGAGGCTGCACAGAATAAAATCACTACTTGTGACGAAATTCTGCAGATTAAATCAATGGAAGCTGACCTTATGCCTCTTATTGAAGGTCTTGAAATCAAAGAGCTTGAGCTTGAAAGTGAAAGAATTACCGTTTCAAGATATCAGAAAATCAGAGAGCTTGTACCGTCGGTTAACGTTAGCTGTGACGGAAGTCTCGACACCGCCATCGATGATATCAGAATTAAAAAGAATGAAACAGAGGTTAATAAGATTGTCAAAGCACAGCGTATCGCTGAAAGAGCCTTCGACTATATTTTAGGTTTTATTTCCACTGACAAGACTGAAAAAGAAATCGCACTTGAGCTCGAATATTTTATGCTGAAAAACAGTGCTGACGGACTTTCATTTGAAACCATCTGTGTCAGCGGTAAAAACAGCTCACTTCCTCACGGAGTTCCCACGGATAAAAGAATCGAAAAAGGGGACTTTATTACTATGGACTACGGCGCCACTACTGAGTTTTATCATTCGGATATGACCAGAACTGTCGCTGTAGGCGAGGTTTCATCAAAGCAGATTGAAGTATATGAAACCGTTCTTAAAGCGCAGATGGCAGGTGTGGATGCTGTCAGAGCAGGCATAAACTGTAAGGATGTGGATGCCGTTTCCAGAAAGATTATATCCGATGCAGGTTACGGTGAATATTTCGGACACGGTCTCGGCCACGGTGTAGGCGTAGAAATCCACGAGCTTCCCACTCTTAATCCTTCGAGTAAGCACATACTCGAGGAGGGTCATATCGTAACTGTTGAGCCCGGCATCTATCTTCCCGGTGAATTCGGCGTAAGAATCGAGGATATGGCTCTCGTAACTACTGGCGGATGCGTAAATCTTACAGAATGTGATAAGAAGCTCATTGTTTTATAATATTTTTATTAAGGTGGTATTCTATGCCAATGTATGAAAATAAAACCGAACAGGAGAAAGCTCTTTTAGTCAGCGTCGATACCGGTGATTTCGATGCTGAGGCCTCCATTGACGAGCTCGAAGAACTTGCTCATACCGCCGGTGCAGAGGTCGTGGGTAAGGTTATTCAGAAAAAGGAAGCCCCCGAAAAGGCTACCTTTGTAGGTGCAGGCAAGCTGCTGGAAATTATCGCTTTCTGTCAGACCAATGAGGTTGACCTTCTTATCTTTGACAGTGAGCTTTCACCCTCACAGCAGAGAAACCTGGAAAAGCTTACAAATGTAAGAGTTATCGACCGCACTATGCTTATTCTTGACATTTTCGCTATGAGAGCAAGAACAAGTGAAGGTAAATTACAGGTTGAGCTCGCACAGCTTAAATATCAGCTTCCCCGACTTGCAGGTCAGGGCACCTCTCTTTCGAGACTCGGCGGCGGTATCGGTACACGAGGTCCGGGTGAAACCAAGCTCGAAAGCGATAAAAGACACATAAGGCGCAGAATACAGAAATTACAGGAAGAACTTGAGCAGTTAGAAAAGCGCCGTAATCAGATGCGTAAAAGAAGAGAAAAGGACGGAGTACAGACGGTAGCTATAGTCGGTTACACCAACGCAGGCAAATCCACTCTTATGAACGCACTCACAGATGCTGGTGTTCTGGCTGAAAACAAGCTTTTTGCTACTCTTGATCCCACTTCCCGAGGTCTCACACTTCCCGACGGCAGACAGGTTATGCTTGTTGATACGGTAGGTCTTATCCGCCGTCTGCCTCATAAATTAGTTGAGGCCTTCAAATCCACTCTCGAAGAAGCGGCAACAGCAACAGTAATACTCAATGTCTGCGATGCTTCCGACGAACACAGTGCAGAGCATTTAGAGGTTACGAAAAATCTTCTTGAAGAGCTCGGTTGTGCCGGTAAGCCGATAATCTCCGTAATGAACAAATGTGACCTTGTGGGTGATATTTATTCAATGCCTACTTTCGGCAAAACCGTTATGATTTCCGCTCTCGAAGGAAGAGGCTTTGATGAGCTTTTAAATGCGATTCTGAAAGAGCTTCCGCCTACGAGAAGAAAAGCAGAGTTTCTTATTCCTTTTTCTGCAGGCGCTACAGCGGCACGAATCAGAAAAGAGGGTGTGGTTGAATTCGAGGAGTACCGTGAGGACGGTCTTTATATGAAGGCTACAGTCGAAATCAGTCTTATAAATGAAATCAAGGATTATCTTCTGTAACAGGCGATGCTGTGATGTCGCTCTTAGAGAAGGTGTGCATAAAGCCGCCGAGCTCATTCGAGCATACATCGCCGCCTACAACGATACCCTCATATACTAAAATATTACCCCGTATTATTCCGTCGGTATTTTCGTAGCCCGGGTAATTAAGAATATTATAGCTCCACATTTTTACTCTTGCACCCTTGTATTTTTCCAGGTCGAGATTCTGTTGACGCTGAATATCGTTATAATCCTCGTAGGTTTCGTCAAATTCCTGAGGAATTATTACTTCTTTAACCTGAGCGGGATTTTCGTCTACTTCCCAGCCGAACTGTGAAAAGAAGGTCATTCTTTCCTCGTGAGTTTCTGCTCGCATGGAAATACCGCCCATATTACTCACAGGTAAGGAGTTATTTTTTGCTACGGAAATTACTGCACCTATGGAAAGTGCGCACACAAGCAGAAGACAAAGAGCGATTTTTATTGCTTTATCGGATTTTACGGAAACTATAAACATATTTTTATCCACCAATCATTATTTCTTTGATAAAATTATATGTTTCTTTTATAAAGTTAGAACTTGCAACTTACAACTCATCTAAAGGATGTGCTTTATGGATTTTATCCCTTATAATTCACGTAATACCCTTCATAAAAGTAAATTCGGTGCCCTGAAGCAGGGCGAAAACATAGTTTTCAAGGTAATTATGCCTCGTTCCTTCGGTGTCAGCCGAGTTGATCTTGTAATAAGAAGTGACAAGGGCGACTACGAATATCTCCCAATGAAATGGCTTTCAATGGAAGGTGACAGCGAAGAGTGGTGGGCTCTCGGCTATACGGCAAAGGAGCCGGATATTTACTTTTATCATTTCGAATATGAGACTGCCTGGGGCAGAAGCTTCATCAGACACAGCGGTAACTGTCTGGGCAGAGTGTCTGCAGGTGAAGAAGAGTGGCAGTTGTCTGTTTATTCTAAGGATTTCACTACTCCCGAATGGCTTAAGGGCGGACTGTTTTATCAGATTTTTCCCGACAGGTTTTACTTCTCGGGTAAAGAAAAATCCTGTGTACCTGTAGACAGAAAGCTCCGCAGTGACATTTTCGGTGAGCCTGAGTGGAAGCCTACAAGCAAGGGTAAGGTGCTTAATAACGATTATTTTCAGGGCGACTTAAAGGGTATAGAAGAAAAACTCGACTACATATCCTCATTAGGCGTTACCTGTCTTTATCTTAATCCCATTTTTGAGGCTCAGAGTAATCACAGATACGATACCTCTGATTACAGTAAAATTGACCCTCTCTTAGGTACAGAAAAGGAGCTTGCATCACTATGTAAAAAGGCTGAGGAAATGGGAATATCGGTTATTCTTGACGGTGTGTTCAGCCATACGGGTGATGACAGCATTTATTTTAATAAGTACGGCAGATATAATTCTGTCGGTGCCTATCAGTCGGAAAAATCACCCTACTTCAGCTGGTACAAGTTTATAAACCATCCTGCTGAATATCATTCCTGGTGGGGAATCAGCATTCTTCCCGAGGTTATTGAGGAGTCCGACGGCTTTCTTGACTTCATCACAGGTGAAAACGGTATTGCAAGAAGGTGGCTCCGTTCAGGTGTAAGAGGCTGGAGACTTGATGTGGCTGATGAGCTTCCCGATATTTTTCTCGACCGTTTCCGTAAAGCTGTAAAGGAAGAAAATCCAGAGGCGCTTGTTCTCGGTGAGGTATGGGAGGACGCTTCGAACAAATTCAGCTACGGACAGCGACGCCGTTATTTCGGCGGTAAACAGCTTGATTCCGTTATGAATTATCCTTTTGCCGATGCGATTATTTCTTTTATTCGCACAGGTAAGGTAGAGGGCTTTTCGGACAAGATTTTAACCATACTCGAAAACTATCCCAAATGTGTAATTGATGTTCTTATGAACCATATCGGTACTCACGACACTATGAGAGCAATAACACAGCTGGCAGGTGAAAGCTGTGAATACCGAGACAGAAATTGGCAGAGCGTGACTCACCTGACACCTGAGCAGTACGAAAAGGGTGTCAAGCTCCTTAAGCTCGCCGCTGTTATTCAGTACACACTTCCCGGTGTGCCGTCCCTTTATTACGGTGATGAGGCAGGTATGGAGGGTTATAAGGATCCCTTTAACCGTTTTTGTTACCCCTGGGGCAAGGAAAACAGTGAGCTTATTGACTTTTACCGTTCTTTAGGCAAGGTCAGGAAAGAATGCTCTTGTCTTAAAGAAGGGGAATATACCACTGTATCTGAAATGCTCGGCTGTCTTTCCTATGAAAGAAGAGACGGTAGAGACAGTATCCTGGTAATTGTGAACAGGAATGAACACGAAATTGATTATTATCTGCCTCAGAATTGGCATAATTCCAAGGCAGTTTTCGGCGGTTCGATGCAGGGACAGAGTGTTGAGCTCGCAGCTCTCGATGCCGTAATACTTAAAAAGGAGAATTAAAATGAGCGACTGGACCGAAGTGAAAATAAGCGTAAATGCCGATGACATTGAAAAGGCAGGCGATATCGCCTCTATGGTAGTTCCCTACGGTATTTATATAGAGGATTACCGTGATTTAGAAGCCGAAGCCTGGGAAATTGCCCACATTGACCTTATTGACGAAGACCTTCTTAAAAAGGACAGAACAAAGGCGATAGTACATATTTATATTTCACCTGAGGAAAATCCCGCTGAAGCTGTAGCTTTCCTTCGTGAACGCTATAACTCCGAGGGCATAGAAAATGAAATCATTCTTAACGAGTGTAAAAACGAGGACTGGGAAAACAACTGGAAGCAGTACTTCCATCCTATTCCCGTAGGTGAAAAGCTTCTTATCAGACCTACCTGGGAGGATGAGTTTGAGGCAGGGGACAGAAAGGTGCTCAATATCGAGCCGGGACTCGCCTTCGGTACAGGCACTCACGAAACCACCCGTCTTTGCCTTGAAACCTTAGAAAAACACATCAATGAAGAAACCACTGTTCTTGATATCGGCTGTGGCAGCGGTATTCTTTCCATCGCTGCACTTCTCTTAGGTGCTAAGGAAGTAACAGGTGTTGACATTGATGCTCTTGCAGTAAAAACAGCGCTCGAAAACGGTGAAGCAAACAACTTCTTCCCACCCAAATATAACATTTTACAGGGCAACCTTACCGATAAAGTAAGCGGTAAATTTGATGTGGTTGTGGCTAATATTGTAGCTGATGTTATCATTCTTTTCTGTAAGGATGTGGCTTCCTTTATGAAGGACGGTGCGGTTTTCATCACCTCAGGCATTATTGACACCCGTGAGCAGGATGTTATCGATGCATTCGCGAAATACGGCTTTAAAATCGAAGCGAGACACACTGAAGGTGGTTGGGTCTGCTTTGAATGCAGTAAGGAATAATTACATAAAAAGAGAACCGATTTTTTGTCGGTTCTCTTTAAGTTTTATGCCATTTTCTGTACTTCCTCGATAGGTCCTCTGAAGCATTCTTCCTTTACGGGGATTTCGCCGCTGACATCACTGAGGAATGAATTATATTTCATTCTCTTAAGGCTTACGGACAGCTGATATTTGGTAACGAGGTCGATTACCATTTCTCTCTTGTCACGGTTAGTTCTTGCAGTGAAGTTTTCAAATATTATTTCGGCAGAAGCCT
Source organism: Acutalibacteraceae bacterium (assembly GCA_045579865.1). Taxonomy (GTDB): domain Bacteria; phylum Bacillota; class Clostridia; order Oscillospirales; family Acutalibacteraceae; genus UBA6857. The sequence continues at coordinate 5,146 of JAZNMU010000184.1, read as the reverse complement.
TGGGTGAAATACCCTTGAGAGTGATTTCAATTCTACCCTTAAGCTTTCTGATTTCAGCGTTTACTTCCTTGCCGTTTAACTTTACGCTGATGCTGTCGGCATCTTTTATATCTTCAAAGACAAGCGTGTAGTTTCTTCTTGAGGGTACCGTTGAACAGTTACCTTCAGCAGGACAGATATTGAACTTAAGAGTCTTATCCTTTTCGCTGACGGTGTATTTTGTAATTGCACAGTTGCCGTTTTTGAATTCGTTGCTGATGCCGTCGTCCTCGTAAAGCTCGAAGGTGTTATTACCTCTGAAAATGCGGAGAATCATATCCTTCGGGTTGTCGCAGGAATTGTCTCTGTCATTGGCAGAAAGGGGGATGATGGCGCCTTCTTTAGCCAGAACAGGAATACTTTCGATACCGCGGTACATAGTAATTTTCTGACCGCCGTTATAGATGGCGCCTGTGTAAATATCTGTCCATCTGCCTTCGGGAAGCCATACCTTAACTGATGCAAGATTGGTTTTCGGGTTAATCTTCTGTGTAATGGGTGCTACTAAAAGCTCTGAGCCGAAGAAATACTGATTTTTTACACCGTAGGCCTCAGCCCTGTCGGGGTATTCGTAGTACATAGGCTCACACAGTGCGATGCAGTGTTTGTGTGTGCGGTAGTTCATTGAGTAAAGATAGGGGATAAGAGCGTGACGCTGACGCAGACACTCTGTAGCGATAGTTTCAGCCTGGAAATTGTGCTTCCAGGGCTCCTTGCCCATGAATTCATTGCTGGTGGAGTGAAGTCTCATAATGGGATTAAAAAGACCGTACTGAACCCAGCGTGTGTAAAGCTCGTCGTCCTTGCTACCCATCTGGTGTCCGCCGATGTCGTGGCTCCACCAGGTATAACCGATATTTGTGGCTGTATTTGTGAAATAGGGCTGGAAATCGAGGCTTTCCCAGGTAATGAATGTATCACCGGAAAAACCGAGGGGATATCTGTGAGAGCCGACCTCTGCGAATCGGGAGAGGATGAGAGGTCTCTTTTCGCCTGTTTCGTTGGCGAGAGTATGATAATGGTTAAGAGCCCAAAGGGGATCCAAGTTTTTGAGCTTGGTGTTTTTGCCCTGCTGCCAGTCAATCCACCAGAAGTCTACACCGTCATCCTCGTAGGGCTTGTGGACAAGATTGAAGTAAGCATCCACATATTTCGGGTCGGTGATGTCAAATTCGATTCTTTTTTTCGTGGCAGGGTCCACATCCATAGCCTTGGCCACATCCTCATACATATCCTCGAAGAATCGGATGCCCTGTGCAGGGTGAAGATTTACGGTTATTCGTAAATTCTTATCCTTAAGCCATTTTAAGAAGCCCTTATAGTCGGGGAAAAGCTCTGTATTCCAGCTGTAGCCTGTCCAGCCGTCACCCTGGAAAATAAAATCAGTTGTGTTGGGTATAAGTGACTTTTTGGAATTGATATTTCCGAAACGCTCCTTTACATTTACCCAGTGCCAGTCCATATCTATGGTAGCGACGGTAAGAGGAATTTCTTTTTCGATGAACTTCTCCATAAGGTCGATATATTCCTGCTGTGAATATGCCTTGTATCTGCTCCACCAGTTACCGAGACAGTAACGGGGAACTAGAGGTACCTGTCCGCAGAGTGAGAAGAAATCTTTTAAGCATCCTCTGTAATCATGACCATATGCGAAATAGTATTCGTCCTTTGTCTTTTTTCTTTCGCCGATGGTACCGTCCTCGTTTAAAATGAGACTTTTGCTGTCGTCGATTACGGCTACACCGTTAATGGACATAAGTCCGTTACCGATTTCTCTTTCACCGTTAGCCATGTCGAGAGTACGGTATGTACCTTTAAGGTTTCCGCTTTCATATTCTGTGAGATTTTTTCCGCCTTTGAGAGAAATGCCTGTCATTTTTCTCAGTGCGGTATCGTACTTGAAAATGGTTTTAGTTGTGATGATAATAACCTTGTCACCGTCTTCAACTATATTGAAGGCGGGCTTATCAAAGTTTCTGTTAATAACAGACTGGGTGGGTTCGTCGGTAAAGAGCCCCTTTCTGTTATACTCTACTCTTAAAAGTCTTGATGTGAGCAGAGAAAATCTGATATTGTTTTTTATGAAGACAAATCTTTCATCAGTTTTACTGTCGGATTTCCATCCGAATGTCTTTGAAAAATACTCCGTTGTGTTACTCATTACTTAACCCCTTTCGGTTTAATCTCTTATATGATACAGTATATCTTGCCTGATTTCAATTAACTTTCAAAAGTTTAGTCAAAAGGTACAAAAAGAGGCAGTAATTTTCTACGTTATCAAAAGAAAGATAATTCCTTTTAATGTTAAAAAATTTGTAAGAATATGTTATAATCATTAAAAACTGTACACTCGGAGGATGTATATGGATACTAAAAAGTATGTACCAAAAAAAGAACTGTCAGCTTTTTGTGTTGCCGGTATGGGTCAGGGCATGATTTATGCACTTATGTCAAGCTACATAAGTGACTATTATCTTAATGTTCTGCAGCTTACACCTATGTTTGTTCTGCTTCTTATGCTTCTGGCAAGAGTGTGGGATGCTATCAATGACCCGATGATGGGTATGATTATTGACAGAAGCAACCTTAAAAGAGGAAAAATGAAGCCGTTTATTCTTGTTGCGCTTGTTCCGATTGCAATAATGACACTTCTGATGTATCTCAGTCCCAATCTCGGTAAAACTGAGCTGATGGTTTATTCGGCTATTGTTTACATTGGCTGGGGTATGATTTATACTGTGGGTGATGTTGCTTTCTGGGGTATTCCCAATGTTATAACACCTTCTTCAACGGAGAGAAGCTCAGTAATATCAATCAGTAAAATCTTCAACTCCATCGGTTCTGCAGTGCCTGAAGTTCTTTTCCTTATAATCGGACTTATTATTGCTGCCTGGGTTGAGAATTCACCTGAAGCTATCGATCCTTTGACGGTCCAGAAGAGAAAATACCTTCTTATGGCTGTTGTGACAGTTGCGCTCGGCACAATCCTCTATACTTTTGTTTTCAAAGTCAGAGAAAGAGTAAAGATGCCTGTACGTAAGCGTGAGCCCGGTGAACCCTCACAGTTGAGCAGAATTTTCAAATGTAAGCCTCTTGTTCTTGTGCTTCTGATGGGTGTTCTTTCAAGCGGTAGATATATGGTTTCTGCTGCTGCAATCCATGTTGCAAGATATTCTTTCTATATTGGTCCTGACCTTGCCACTCTGGCGACAGAGGCGGAAAGAATTGCCGCTGTTGAGGCAAGTATTTCAACCGTTAAAACAGTTTTCCAGATAAGTTCAATTGTTGGTCTTTTCGGTGCAACACTGTTTATGCCTAAGCTTATGAAAAAAATTGATTTCAAAAAGCTTGTAATTGTAAGCTGTCTTGCAGGTTTTGCAGCAAGTATTGTTACTACAGTTGTCGGTTGGTTTACAATGAATCTTTACGTTTGCATTCCTTTTATTATCATTTCATGTATCCCGCTCGGCGTTATCAATACTGTATGCTTTGCTATGATCTGCGACTGTCTTGATTACATGGAGCTTAAAACAGGCTTCAGAGATAATGCTCTCGGTGCTGCCTGTCAGGGCTTTATCAATAAAATCGGTAATGCGTTTGCTACATCAGGCATCGTTATTATGTATATGGTTATCGGTCTCAAGCCGGAACAGATGCTTTCTTCAACAGCTGTTGTTGCTGCTACGGAAATGCCTGCAAATCTTCGCTTCGCAATGTTTAGCCTTGTTTCAATTGTTCCCGGCATAAGTATGCTACTTTGTGCAATACCTATGTTCTTCTATGATTTAACAAAGGATAAAAAGGCAAAGATTGCTGAGGAGCTTGCCGCTATCAGAGCAGACCGCGGTATCGAAATCGCAGAATAAATTTTATATAATAGGAGGGTATATTTTATGTTGACTTATTTATCAATGGGTTTAGGTATGGTTGCTCTTGTGGCTTTTATGGCGAAATGTAACAAGCAAAGAAGCGTCGGCGGTGTTTTCATTAAAAACATCACAAGCCTTTTCTTCCTTTTCACCACAGCAACTGCTATTTATTACAATCAGGACTTCTGGAAGTACGGTATTCTTATTTTAATTGGCGGAGTTTTCGGTATGCTCGGTGATATTTATCTTGACCAGAAATGGGTATATCCCGAACACAACGATAACTATCTTAATGCAGGCTTCGTCTCCTTCGGTATCGGTCACTTCTTCTATATCGGCGCTATTTTCCTTCACCTTGGCTTCGGTTTAAAGGATTTTCTTGTACCCGTTATTGTAGGCGTGGTTGTTGCCGCATTTACTCTTATTACTGAAAAGCCTACCAAATGCCACTTCGGTAAATTTAAGGCAATTGTCACCGTTTACTGCCTTGTAATCGGTACTATGGCCGGTACTGCTCTGTGGGGTATGATTCAGACAGGCTTCTCTGTTCAGTACATAGTGTTCGTTGTTGCTGCCGTACTCTTCCTTATTTCAGATATTATTCTTTCTTCAATGTACTTCGGCACAAAGAATACACCTGTAAACTTCGTACTCAATCACACATCATATTATTTTGCACAGTTCCTTATCGCATTTACTGTATTTCTTATCAAATAATTGCATAGCAAAAAATATGACCTGCCCGATGACTTTCGGACAGGTCTTTTTATGTTTAACTGTATTTATCTTCCCCAGAATTTTCTGTCGAGAGAACGGTATTGAACTGCCTCAGTTATATGCTCGAGCTCAATGCTTTCACTGCCTTCCAGGTCGGCTATTGTTCGTGCGATTCTTAAAATTTTGTCATAGGCTCTCGCAGAAAGGCCCATTTTTTCGAAGCAGTTTTCTAAAAGATTTTTACTCGCAGTGTCTATTCTGCAGTATTCCCTCGTCATAGCGGGAGTCATTTTTGCGTTACAGGTGACGGGGGTATTATCAAACCGTCTGTTCTGAATGTCTCTTGCCCTGTCAACCCTCTTTTTTATGTCGGTACTGCTTTCGCTTCGTTCATCTCCTGACAGCTTTTCGAAATCTACCTGAGGTACTTCAATATGTATGTCGAGTCTGTCGAGAAGGGGACCGCTTACTCTCGAAAGATACTTGGCAGGTGCACCTTTACTGCAGGTACATTCTTTGGT
>JAZNMU010000183.1:0-10705 GCA_045579865.1 Acutalibacteraceae bacterium | reverse complement strand
AAAGATGTATTTTTCCTTCGTTTTGCAGTGATATGGCGAGCCGTATCAGCGAAAACTGCATACACCGAAGGGGCGACCGTCTGTCGTCCGCTGAACACACATAAATCCTGCCTCTATCAGTACGGGCGGATATTATCCGCCAGGGTTAAAGTTTTGAGAATAGCCTCTCCTGAAAGGAGAGGTGTCACGCAGTGACGGAGAGGTTCGTAGGGACACGATGTATCGTGTCCGCTTAAGCTACATCAACCTCACGGAACATTGTAGGGGATGGCGCCCTCGACATCCCGATTTATGGTTTTTAGTTCGAAAACATTAAGGTTCTTTTCCGCTCGAGCCGCTCGGGCTTTTACTTTGGCACCGAAGAGCGCCAAAGTAAACAAAGCGCCCTTTTTTTGACGGGAAAAGAGTGTGCTGTTAAATTAAGTGTGATTATACATTAAGAGTTCGGTTTTATTAATCAGTTCAGAAACAATTACTTTCCCTTGGGGGGCGCACCACGGCGGGTGCGCAGACAGGAAACTGCCGTTCTGCAGTATAATTTTTATTTTACCTGACCCCGTTCAAAACCGCAGTTACGCATATTTACTCTTTCAGTACCTCAAAGAGGTAAGAGCCAGAGGGGTTGCCCCGTGGCAGGGACAAAGACAACCGATAAGGCTTCGTATTTAAAGGTAAGTTTCTGTAAACCGCTTTTCCTTCTACCTGGACATAAATTTAAAAGTTTACGGAGCTGACCGTAGAACCTTTCGGAAAGGCTGTCAGAGCGGGAAGTTATGACGACTGAATGTTTCTTTGAAACGAAAACCTGACTCTGGCGGATAATATCCGCCCTTACCGATTAAAGGCAAGGGTTATGTGCATTTAACAGACGATCGGTGGTCGCCCCTACGGTGTGCCGTGAGGCTATAAACTCCCTCCGTCTTTGCAGAGCAAAGACACCTCCCTCTCTCCGCCCTTTCACGGCTGAGGGAGGCTAAGTGGCGGTGTACCACTTGCTGTTTTCCGAAGTGTTCCCCGCGATTGCGGTACAATAGCGCTGACAGGCGCCACCTTAACTGCCTCACCTGAAAGCGGGAGGTGTCACGCAGTGACGGAGGGGTCTCCTAATTCCGCATTCCGAATTGTTTACAGCTTTTCACAAATCGCCGCCAGCTCCTCCATGGAAAGCTTTTCCGCTCTTACATTCACATCGAGGCCTGCGGCTGTGATAGCCTCGGCTACCCTATCCTTCGGAATTGACATTCCGCTTGCGATGGAGTTTACCGCTGTCTTTCTTCTCTGTGCGAAGGCGGCCTTTACCATTTTAAAAAACTTCTTTTCATCGCTTACAGTGACGGCAGGATCTTTTCTGATATTGAGTCTTATAACAGTGCTGTCCACATTGGGCGCAGGCATAAAGGAGCCTCTTGAAACGTGGAAAAGGGTTTCGGGTACTGCGTAATAATTGGTGCATACGGTGATGGCTCCCGAGTCTCTTGACCCTACGGGTGTGCAGAGTCTGTCAGCCGCCTCTTTCTGTATTATAACCGTAACTGCCTCTATGGGAAGATTACTTTCCAGGAGAAGAGTGATAACAGGTGAGGTGATGTAGTAGGGGAGGTTGGCACAGACTACTACCTTCATTCCCTGAAATTTTTCTTCTATAAGAGCCTTAAGGTCTGTCTTCATAACGTCTGCGTTGATAATTTCGATATTGTCGAAATCTGCGAGGGTTTCGTCGAGTACAGGGAGCAGTCTTGTGTCAAGCTCAATGCATACTACCTTTTTTGCTCTCTTGGCAAGCTCGGCAGTAAGAACGCCTACACCTGCACCTACCTCGATAACGCCCGTATTTTCGTCAGCACCGCACATTTCAGCCATACGGGGACAGACAGTGGGATTAATGAGGAAGTTCTGTCCGAGTGCCTTAGAGAAATTGAAGCCGTGCTTTTCCATTACTCTTCTGATGACGGAAATATCTGATAAATTTTCCATATTTTCATTCTCCTTATGCCAAAACTATTGAAAGTTGAAACTTTTTATTGTATAATTTAAAGGTAACTTTTTATATATTATAAACGAGGTGAAGGAATATGTCAATTCTTGTTACAGGCGGTGCCGGATATATCGGCTCCCACACATGTATTGAACTTATCAAAGCAGGTTACGATGTAGTCGTAGTAGACAATTTCTACAACAGTAAAAGAGAAGCTCTCAAAAGAACTGCAGATCTCAGCGGTAAGCCCGTTACCTTCTATGAGTGCGACATCAGAGACGAAAAGGGTCTTGATAAAATCTTCAAGGCAGAAAAAATCGATGCAGTAATCCACTTCGCAGGTCTCAAGGCTGTAGGTGAAAGCTGTCAGAAGCCCCTTGAATATTACGATAACAATATCGCGGGTACCTTAGTTCTCTGTGATGTAATGAAAAAGAACGGCTGTAAGAAAATTGTTTTCAGCTCTTCTGCTACCGTTTACGGTATGAACAATGTTTCTCCTCTTAAGGAGTCTATGCCCACAGGCGGTACCACCAATCCCTACGGCACTACCAAATTTATGATCGAAATTATCCTTTCCGACCTTTTCAAATCCGATAAGGAATGGTCAATCTGTCTTCTCCGTTACTTCAATCCCATCGGTGCTCACGAAAGCGGCAGAATCGGTGAGGACCCCAACGGCATTCCCAATAACCTTATGCCCTTCATTACACAGGTTGCTATCGGTAAGCGTGAATGCCTGAGCGTATTCGGTTCCGATTACGATACTCACGACGGCACAGGTGTTAGAGACTATATCCACGTAGTTGACCTCGCAGCAGGTCACGTGAAGGCTTTACAGAGAGTTCTCGGCAAGAGCGGACTCGATGTTTACAATCTCGGTACAGGCACCGGCTACAGCGTTTTAGATGTAGTCAAGGCATTCGAAAAGGCAAGCGGTGTAAAGATTAACTATAAAATTGTTGACCGCCGTCCCGGTGACGTAGCCGTATGCTACTCAGATCCTTCAAAGGCTTATGCAGAGCTTGGCTGGAAGGCTGAAAGAGGCATCGACGAAATGTGTGCCGACGCTTGGAGATGGCAGAGCCAGAACCCCAACGGCTATCCCGATTGATTTGTTAATGAATATTTGCGGTTACGGAAAGTTCTCCGTGACCGCTTTTTTATTGTCTTCCCTGTATAAACAGAGAGGTGATTTAAAATCCGATACAGACCTCTAACTTTATTCGCTGAGATATATTTGTTTTAATAATCCGTTTGCGTATTTTTCTCTCTTTTCTTGCCAAAGATATACTCTGAAAGGCAGGAGATAAAATGAGAATACTTTTTTATGACACTAAGCCCTATGACAGAGAGTCCTTTGAAAATATTCTTCCCAATTATGACGGAATAGGTGTGGACTTTCTGAAAACGGATATTTCCAAGCATACTGTTAATCTGAGTAAGGGTTACGATGCGGTATGTGTCTTTGTGGCATCGGAGGTAAACGGCAGTATTATCGAAAAGCTCGCAGAAAACGGCGTGAAGCTGATTCTCTTGCGCTGTGCGGGCTATAACAATGTGGACCTTGCTGCCGCTAAGAAAAAGGGAATAACCGTAATGCACGTGCCCGCTTACTCTCCCGAGGCTGTTGCCGAGCACGCACTGGCACTTGCTTTTGCCGTAAACAGGCATATTCACAAGGCATACATCAAGGTAAGAGAGAATAATTTCAGCCTGGTCGGACTTACGGGGATGAACTTCCGGGGCAAGACAGCCGGTATCATCGGTGCAGGTAAAATCGGCTCGGCTATGGCAGAGATATGCCACGGTATAGGAATGAAGGTGCTTTGCCACGATAAAGGTAAGGTGCAGGGACTTGATTTCGCAAATTATGTAAGTCTTGATGAGCTTTTTAAGGAGAGTGACCTTATTTCTCTTCACTGCCCGCTTACCGAGGAAACCTACCATATAATTGACCTTAAGGCTATTGAAAGGATGAAGGACGGAGTTATTCTTGTAAACACTTCGAGAGGAGCCCTCATTAGCACAGAGGACCTGATAAAGGGCATCCGTATGCACAAATTTTCAGGTGTGGGACTGGATGTTTACGAGGAAGAAGGGGAGAACGTTTTCGAAAACAGGGAGGATGATATTCTCGAAACCAGTGTAACGGCTCGTCTTTTATCCTTCCCGAATGTTATCGTAACCTCCCATCAGGGATTTCTTACGGGCGAGGCACTCGAGGCTATCAGTATTACCACTCTGGAAAACGCGAAAAGCTATGCCGAGGGAAGAACAATAAAACAGAATACCGTCGGTAAATAAAGTGCAAAGTGCAAAGTGCAAAGGGCAAAAGGCAATTACCCCTCTGGCACACCGTAGGGGCGACCATTGGTCGCCTTTCTGTTTTCGTAAAAGATTTTTCGCTACGCTCAAAATGACAGAGCGGGTTTTCACCGTAGGGTATGGAGTCCTCTACATCCCGTGAACACACACAGTCAAATCTCATTCCTAAAAAATAAAGGGGGATGCAGAAAGCATCCCCTTCGTTTATTCAGTTTGCAGCAGCCGCTGTGGTTGCATTTGGATCTGTGCCTGTGATTTTGGTTGACTGAGGAGCGATGATACCGATGTAGCTCTGACCGGGGTTAACCTGTAAGGGTGCGCCTGTGCTGTCAAATACCTGAATGGTGTCACCTTCAGCGGGCTTGGTCCAGGTAATTTTCTGGCTCTTACCCATTGAGATATAGTAGCCGTTACCGCCCTTGAGCTCTACCTTCATAAGGTAATTGTCGCTATGGGGCTTGACATTGGTTTCGAGAACGAAAAGGTTGGTATAATTGAGCTGTTCGCCTGAAACGCTGTCCTTATGAGCTGAGCCGTTGTGCTGTTTGAGATAAACCTTCTTTTCGGCATCATAGGTGAAGGTGCTGAAATAAGAGGTAGAGAAGTTGAGTCTAACCTTATCGCAGTAGGTGTCACCCGAGGCTACTGCCTGACCCTCTTCACGGAAGTTAAAGATAGGTACGTTTTTGCCTTCGGTATAGTCGGTTCTGATTTTCTTGCTTTCGAGAACCTTAGGAATGTTTTCACCCTTGACATAAGCAGTATGCTCACTGCTGTATTTTTTAAGTCTGGCTGAATCTCTGCCGAAAAGATCGGTCACATAATTAGCTGCACCGTCGAAGTAGTCGATGCCCAGTCTTTTCAGCGTGGGCGTACCGAAGGTCTTGTTACTGCCGAAGCAGATGTATACCGCGTCCAGACCGTAGGCGAGGATGGGGAAATAATAACGGCAGGATCTTATGGAGCAGACATTGGGAACCTTGGTGTAGTCGCCGAAAACAGCCATCATTCGTGTGATACCGCCCTCAACGATAACCTCAAACATAAGGTCAGCCTTACTGATACCGTACTGAGGAAGAGAGGCACGGATATTATTGATCATAATGGCCACAGGGCGTTTACCGTAGGCTTTTTCGCTGAGTGTAGCAAGACCTGTAAGTCTGTTTATCTTTTCGGGAGTGACGGGGGCGGCTGTGGTAGTCACTTCCGTGGTGGTTTCTGCGGGTGCTGTGGTTTCTTCATCCTTATCACCGCCGCAGGCAGTAAGACCGAAGAGCATTATCACGGCAAGTAAAAGTGCTGTTGTTCGTTTTAAGACAGTTTTATTTTTCATTTTTCTTTTCTCCTTTAAACTGCTTATTTTTACATAGTATACCACTATTACTTGATAATTTCAACCAAAAACATACAAAATATACAAAAAAATTACAAAAAACAAGAGAGCTGAAACGCTCTCTCATTTTATGGAATATTTAAACATTTACATATTTCACATAGCAGACCTTCATATTTTTAAGACCTGACTTTTTAACTGCCGACTTCCAGCTTTTAGCTGCAGTGCTGTTTTTAGCTACGAATTTAATACCCTCAGCTGTTTTTCCGAATGCTTTCTTACCGATTACGGGAGCCTTCTTACTGCTGTTAACGGTGACCTTTTTCAGCTTCGTACATCCGTAAAATGCAGTCTTGCCTATATCGGTAACCTTTGATGAAACAGTAAAGGATGTAAGTGCTTTACAGCCGCGGAAGGCTTCTTCACCGATAACCGTCAAATTATCTTTGTTATAGATTCTGTTCAGATTTTTGCAGTTTTTGAAAGCCAAAGCTTCAATATATATCCTTTTTACGGATTTGGGCAAATATACTTTTTTCAGTGCTGTGCAGTTCTTGAAAGTGCTGATGTCAATTACCAGCTGATTGGCTTTCCTGTCGGAAAAGACAACCTTTGTAAGTTTTTTGCAGTTTTCAAAAACAGAACTGTAATCTTCAGTGCCTAACCATTTTACACTTGCCGGAATGGTTATCGAGGTTATTCCCGAACCGTAGAACGCACAACCGCCTATTTCCTCAACCGTACCCGGTATTTTGAAGCTTTTCAGAGAAGTACATCCGTAAAAAGCATCACAAGCAATATACTTTACGGAACCTTTAACGGTAACTTTTTCCAGCTTTTTGCAGTTTTTAAATCCGCCTAAAGTTTGTATATCACCCAAAAAAGTAACTTTTTTAAGATTTTTCATCTCTTCAAAAGCGAAAATTCGATCCTCATAAATGCCGGTGCCGGAATTATAAAAGAAATAGTGAGTTCCCATAGTTTTAACGGAAGCGGGAATCACAAGTTCCTCTACTCCGTCAAGAACGGTGAAAAGTTCGTTACCTATATACTCAACCGTATTCGGAATTGTAACCTTTTTTACACTGTAATTATGTTCAACCGAATTGTCATTGAAAATATTTATATCCGAACTGTCATCATATCTTATAGCTTTAACTTTTATGCCGTCGATTTCCGGAACTATATTGATTTCAGTTGCAGTTTTTGCCGCTTCGGGTGTTGCAAACCAATCATACACCTCGTAAAATTTTCCGCCTAAAGCCTTATCTTCACAAAGCTGATAAACCACATTATCGACGATTCTGATTTTTTCGCTTTCTTTGTAAGGTCTCTGTTCGATCAGCGGACTCTTTACATCAGCCGCACTCACAGCTGTAATACAGCAGAACAGAATGACTGTCAGTGATAAAATGTACAGTATTTTCTTTTTCATATTATTTCGCTCCTTTGTAAAATATTTTTTCTCCAAGAGAATTTATCTCCTGTAATTGCATTGTGCCACAGTGGATTTTCTAAGTCAATATAGTACAGTGCTTCTTAAGGAAATCTTAAGGTTTTCTTAAGAAAGAACACCAATACGCCCCTCTCTTGATTTTTCCGTCGAATGAGTGTATAATATGTTAACATTAATAATGAAAGGGTGCTTATTATGCCTCACGAAATAAAAATGACGCTTACGGTTTTAGCAGTAATCGCTGCCGTACTTCTTGTTATCTGGCTCGGCCTCGGCTTCGCATTTTTCTTCATCGCCTTAGGCAATAAAAAAAGGAAGGATAATACCGTTCCCTGTAAGGGCAGTCTTTTCGAAAAGAATGCCGATAACCCCACTCTGAAAAAAGGCTACAAATGGTTTGACAATACATACCATCAGGAGGTTATCATCAAAAACCGTAAGGGCGAAAATCTTCACGGTGTGGAATTCCGTAACCCCTCAAACAGTAACGTGTGGGCGATAGTTCTCCACGGCTGGACGAATGTTAACCGTGAAATGGGTGCCTACGGTATGGAATACTATAAAAGAGGCTTCAATGTGCTCATTCCCGACCTTCGCGGTCATAATAACAGCGAGCATAAATATGTAACTATGGGCTGGATGGACAGATTTGACGTGGTTGACTGGATTAACAGCATCGTCAAGGAAAATCCGAAGGCGAAGATTATTCTTCACGGTACCTCCATGGGCGGTGCCACCACTATGATGACCACAGGCGAGGTTCTGCCTGAAAATGTGATGCTTGCCGTCGAGGACTGCGGCTTTACATCGGTCAAGGAAATCTTTACGGACCGCTGTAAAAGAAAGTATCACCTTCCTCCGAAGCTTGTTATGCCTCCCGCCGCACTTGTGTGCCGTATTATGAACGGCTTTTTCTGGGGCAAGGCATCCAGTGTGGACCAGCTTAAAAAGTCAAAGACTCCCACTCTTTTCATCCACGGCGATAAGGATGATTTCGTGCGTATTTCTAATCTTGACCCTGTGTTCGAGGCCTGTGCCGCCGAAAAGGAAAAGTACATCGTTCACGGTGCAGAGCACGCACTTTCGGCCATCTGGTTCCCAGAAGAGTACTGGGCAGTGGTAGATGCCTTCCTCGAAAAGTATCTTTACAGTAAGATGGCAAACTGAGATTAATATAATTAAAGGGACTGTGGAAACAGCCCCTTTTTTTATATCTGAATTAATTCCGTTGTGATTTGAATTACCGTGCTGTCAATCCACCACATAATCGTAGGGGCAGATATTATCCGCCAGCTTTTTCATCGTAAACACTACGGTATTATCGTAGGGGCGAGCATTGCTCGTCCGCTCACATAAAAGATTTTTCACTCCGCTCAAAATGACATAGTAGGTTTGTCGTAGGGGACAGTGCTCTCGACGTCCCGTACCTTATTGTTTATTTTTAACATAAAAAAGGAGCTGTTTTTTACAGCTCCTTTGAAACTATATAGGTTTTTATCTCGTATTCTCCTGATTGCGGTAAACCACGAATTTGCAGAAGAGATATTCGAGAATCATATTTGACAGCATAGTGACGGCAAGCACGATGTATTCATTTATGCCGTTACCTGTCGCCGTATTACCGAGTATGGTGGACACGGGAGTGAAAATCAGATAGAAGCCGAAAACCTTAGCCATGGCTACAGGGATATTAGCGGCTGATTTGAAGGTGTAACGGCGGTTGAAGGTGAAGTTCCATAAAACTGAAAGAGTAAGTGCGATAAGATAGCATACACCGTACTCCGCACTGAGCAGTGCCATAATCTTTTCATTCTGAATGTTGATGTTTGGCAGAATAAGCTCATTGAGCAGTGTGAATGAGCCTACCTGAATGATACCTGCCGAAGCGGAAAAGAGAGCAAATTTTACTGCCTGTAAGGCATCACTTTTTTTCATTTTCCTTACTCCTTTCAGATGCCGTTTTCGTCGAAGTCACAAACAGCCTGAAGGACGATACCCAGTACCTTGTCGATTGTTTCGGGAACGAGGATTTCAGCTTTGTCAAGACGGGTGTGATAATACTGTGCGGGAGCAGGATCCATAGCTACCATAGATGCTGCTCTGATACCTGCCTGTGATGCGGCGGCGGCATCGGTGGAGCCGAGGGGAATGGCACCTACAGGAACATCCTTGCCCTGTTTCTTTGCTGCGTTTTTGAGAAGTGCACAGACATCCTTATCGTTTTTGACCATACCGGTCATATCCTTTTCGTAAATCATCATAAAGTCTTCGTCACGGATGGTGTCAAGACTGATGAATACAGTTTCCACACCGTCATTTTTAAGCTCGGGATGAGCCTCGAAATATGCCTTTGAGCCGCGCAGACCGCATTCCTCACCGCCGGTGAGAATAGTCACAACCTCTGTGTTTTCGAAGCGGATATCGTTATCACTGAGGTATTTCATAACAGCTGAGGAAACATAACAGCCTGTAAGGTCGTCGTTTGCGCCGTCTACATAGTTATTATGGTCAACGAATTTGAAAAGACCTGCGTAAGCGGGAAGGAAGGCAAGCTGACCGAGAGCCATTTTCTTCACATTTTTACCTGCTAAAAGAGCGGCTGTGGTAGCGGCGGTATAGCCTAAACCTGCTACGGCATAGCCTGCTACTGCAAGCACGCCGTGAGAGCCGAGCTTATATGTATAGGTCCATTCGGGAGCGGAGTCACTGTGGCCTGAGATGATGATTCTTCTTTTGGTTTCGCCCTTTGCCTTTCTTACGGCAATAACGTTACCTGAGGTTTCTTCCTTGAAGAGGGGATCATACATTTTTTTGTAAAGAAGGAATTCGCCTACGATACCTGCCAGAGCACCTCCCATAAGAGCTGCTGAGCCGAGAGCGGCCTTCTTTGATGTCTTGCCGAGTGCTGAGGCAAGATTAATGGCGGTGGAGCCCATAAGACAGGCACCGGCATGGGGAACGAAGGACATAAAAGCCTTCGGATTTACCTTGAAGGTTTCTCTTGTTACGCTGTCGCAGAAGGGCTCAAGCTCCTTCATCATCTGCTCCTGAGCGTTCTTTTCGCTGTCGCTTCCGCAGGGGCGGGGGCCGTAGGTTTTACAGATGTTTGTGATACCCTCTGTAATGAACTTGGTGCAGTCAGCGGTAGTGGTTTTGTAATTTTCGGGTGAATAAATCATATTTTTCTCCTCCTTAAGAGTAATATTCTCTACTCCTAAATATAACATATCAGTTTCTTTAAGTCAATTAAAAAGCCTAAAAACATTAAGGTAGACACACTGAAAGGCATCGTCATAGAAGCGTTGTGCGGCGTAGGGGCGGATATTATCCGCCAGAGTTCGGTTTATAGTTTTCGTTTCAAGGAAATAATCAGTCGTCATTGCTTCGCAGAGGTACTTTTGTCCTTGCCAAAAGTACCCAAAAGCGCTTTTTTGTCGGTAACCGTCCGAACGCAGAAAAGTAACGGAGTAAGGTGTAATAAACTGATTTTCATTACTGCTTTAGTCTGCCGTATAAATAAAAATAAAGTAGCAAGTCTACCGTTATTTTCAGTTCTATGCACTGCCTTACCGACAGAGTGAGCGTACGCTGTGCTTTTCAGAAAAGCTGTACA
>JAZNMU010000182.1:0-10108 GCA_045579865.1 Acutalibacteraceae bacterium | reverse complement strand
GGGACGTACTGTACCGGGACCTTCACCCCAAAGATGTCTGCCGTGGTCGGGACGGATATATCCTTCAAAGCCTCCGTCGTGATATGCTTTGAGAATTTCAAGGATACCTGTATCGCCGTCACAGTCACGGTGACTTGCTTCCGAAAAATCTCCGTTTTCAAAATGCTTGACGTTTCTGATATGGGCAAAAGCGATTCTGTCACAATGCTTACGGACAATCTCTGCCACATTGTTGTCGGGGTTTGCGTTAAGGCTTCCCGAGCAAAGTGTAAGACAGTTATATTCATCGTCAACCATTTTAAGGAAACGGTCGATGTTTTCTTCACTTACAAGAAGTCTGGGAAGACCGAAAATATCCCATGGGGGGTCATCCATATGAATAGCCATTTTTATGTCACACTCACGGCATGTGGGCATAATTGCTTCAAGGAAATATTTGAGGTTTGCCCATAATTTTTCGTGGTCAACATCTTTGTAAGCCTTAAAGAGCTCATCAAGCTTCGCCATACGCTCAGGCTCCCAGCCGGGAAATGACATATTGTATTTTTCAGTGAAATCAAGAATATACTTAGCCATGGCATTGTAATCATCCTGAATCATATTCTTTTCATAAAACAAAGCAGTTGAACCGTCACCGACAGGATGGAAAAGATTACTTCTTGTCCAGTCGAATACAGGCATAAAGTTATAACAGATAACCTTGACACCGAACTTTGAGAGATTACGGATTGTTGTTTTGTAATTTTCAATGTATGCGTCACGGGTAGGAAGACCGATTTTGATATCGTCGTGAACATTAACTGATTCTACAACATCCATATTGAAGCCGTATTCGTCAAGCTGACGCTTTACTTCGGCAATTTCATCCTCTTCCCAGATTTCACCGGGCATTTTATGGTGAAGAGCCCATACAATACCGTCAACACCGGGAATCTGTCTGATATCAGATAAGCTGATACGGTCATTACCCTCACCGTACCATCTGAATGTCATTTTCATATAATTTCCTCCAGAGTGAAAAATCTTTTAGCATTACCGTATGAAATATCCTGTACCATCTTACCGAGAGTGGGGATGTCGGCGGGATACTCTCCCCTTTCGACCCATTCACCGAAAAGACCGCAGAGTATTCTACGGAAATATTCGTGTCTTGTGTAGCTGAGGAAGCTTCGTGAGTCGGTGAGCATACCGATGAAGTTTCCTAAAACGCCCAGGGAGGCCAGAGATTCCATCTGCTCACGCATACCCTTTTTAGTGTCATTGAACCACCAGGCGCTTCCGTGCTGTAATGTTCCCGGGTAGCCCTCCTGCTGGAAAGCACCGATAAGTGTATCGATAAAGGAGTTATCCGTGCTGTCTAAAGAATAAAGAACAGTACGGGGCAAAGCATCGGCAGAGTACATTTTATCGAGCAGCCTTGCAAGCTCCTTACTGCAGTCGCAGGGACCGATAACATCGAAGCCTGTGTCGGGGCCGAGTTTACGGAACATTTTGCTGTTCGGATTACGAAGGCAGTTATAATGAAGCTGCATAACCCAGCCGAGCTCCTTATATGTCTTTGCACAGAAGCATAGAAGCTCTGTCTGAACAGCCTGAAGCTCCTTTTCGCTTACCTTCTCACCGCCGAGAGCCTTAAGGAGAGCCTTGTCCATATCCGCTTCGCTCATTTCAGCGAAGGGGACATAGTTCAGACCGTGGTCACTTGCCTTACAGCCTCTTTCATTGAAGTAGATAATTCTCTTATAAAGAGCCTCTTTAAGTGAAGGGATTGAATTAATCTCCACACCTGAAGCAGCGGAAAGAGACGCGATGTAGTCGGTAAAGCCGTCGTTATTGAGATTGAGAGCCTTATCGGGACGGAAGGAGGGAGCAACTACTGCCTTGAGCTTTCCTTCCTTACGGATTAATTCGTGATATTCTAAAGTGTCAATGGGATCATCGGTAGTACCGATGAAGGCTACACCGCTTTTTTCGATGATGCCTCGGGCACCCATATCCTCACGGGCTAAAATTTCGTTTGCCTTATTCCATACCTCTTCGGCTGTATCGCCGTTAAGGACACCCTCGTAGCCGAAATATCTTTTCAGCTCCAGGTGGCACCAATGATACATAGGATTACCGATAACCTTCGGAAGAGCCTCGGCAAATTTCTGAAACTTTTCACGGGGTGACTTATCGCCTGTGATGTAATCCTCGGAAACTCCGTCTGAGCGCATTATTCTCCATTTGTAATGGTCACCGCCGAGCCATACCTCGGTAATGTTTGCGAAATGCTTGTCCTCATAAATCTCCTTGGGACTTACATGGCAGTGATAGTCGATGATGGGCATTTTTGAGGCATAAGAGTGGTAAAGCTCCTTAGCCGTGTCTGTGGTAAGAAGAAAGTCCTCTGTCATAAAGCCTGTCATATCCACACACCTTTCCATATTAATAGTCGATTATAGTGTACCATATTTTTTTAACAATAAAAATAGTTGGAATTGCTTGACTGATTGTTAATGTTGCTGTTATAATTAACCCGGAATGGGAATTCCGAATTGAAAGGAAGTTTTTTTATGCAGAAATTTGACCCGAGACAGAATATGTCCAAAGGTGAATTTGAAATATTCCATTATAAGGATGCCAAGTTCGAAGGAGTGCCCGTTCATCAGCACGACTTTTATGAGGTTTACTATTTCATCAGCGGAAATGTGGAATATAATGTGGAGGGCAAAAGCTACCATCTGAAAAAAGGCGACATACTCCTCATTAATCCCCTCGAGCTTCATCAGCCGAGAATAGGACCTGACCAGAGCGACTACGAAAGAATCGTTCTGTGGGTGGATAAAAACTATCTTGCCTCTCTGTGCTCCAACGAAACGAGCCTTACACGGTGCTTTGATAATACAAACCCCACCCATTCCAATCTTCTCCGACTCAGCAGAAAGCAGCAGGACTATCTCAGCGGCAGACTTATGGAGCTTTTAGAGGAGTCCGCTTATGAAAACTACGGAAGCGATCTGGCCTGTAAGGCGTCGCTGATAAGACTGCTTTTAGAGCTTAACCGTATCAGCCTTTCCCGTAAAAGCACCGAAGAAAGCAATAAAGCAGACTCCCCTCTCGTTTCCGAGGTAGTGGAATATATCAATGAGCATTACTGCGAAAAGCTTTCTCTTTCCACTGTGGCTGAGAGATTTTTCGTGAGCAAATACCATCTTTCCCATATTTTTAACAGTGTGGTAGGGACGAGCCTTCACCGTTATATTACCCTGAAAAGACTCATCCACGCCAAGCAAATGCTTTCAAGCGGTATAAGACCCACCACTACGGCACAGAACTGCGGCTTCAATGACTATGCAGGCTTTTACCGTGCCTTCGTTTCCGAGTTCGGTGTTACGCCGAAGGAGTATCAGGAAAAGGCAGTGAAGAGTGTCTGAGGGATAATAATATATTGAGTATAAAAAAGGTCAATCACCTCTGCGATGGTTGATTTTTTTGTTTCTATGTAAACATAAAAGGAATAGAGGCTATAACGGACTTACCTGTAAATCCGAAGCCTTATCGGCTGTCTGCGCAACCAACGGGCGCGCTGTTCTATGTGGTACTGATGTTTCGCGCTACTGAAAGAATTAATATGCGAACTGCTTGTTTTGGACGGGACGAAATGTACCTTTTTATAAAAATGTGCCTGACCGTTTGTCTCCGCCGAGTCTACGAAGGCGGCCACCGAGGGGAACGTAGTTTCCCGAGGCTAAAGGGCGTTTTGTTTACTTTGCCGACCGGGGCAAAGTAAAAGCCCGAGCGGCTCGAGCGGAAAGATTGATATTTCGTGCAAGGTACGATAATAACGCGGGATGTCGAGGGCGCCATCCCCTATAGAGCAAACACCCGACCTGATCATTTTTCGGCGACAAACAAAAAACCACTGTACTGCATAAAGCAATACAATGGTTCAGCTGTTCATTAATCACTTATCTTACTCAGGAAAGCCTTCAGTCTGTCGGTTCTCGGGTTAGAAATAACGTCCTCTGCCCTGCCCTCTTCAGCGATAACACCCTGATCCATAAATACGATATAGTCGGAAACCTCCTTAGCGAAGGTCATTTCGTGGGTAACGATAACCATAGTCATATTTTCCTCGGCGAGCTCGCGGATAACCTTCAGAATTTCACCCGTAAGCTCAGGGTCAAGAGCTGAAGTAGGCTCATCGAAGAAAAGGATTTTCGGTTCAAGTGCCATAGCACGGGCGATGGAAACTCTCTGCTTCTGTCCGCCCGAAAGCTCACAGGGATAGTTTTCCATTTTATCCTCGAGACCCATTTTTTTAATAACTGCTTTTGCCTTCAGGTCAATCTCTTCGTAGATTGCTTTTTTGTTTTTCTTGAAATCAGGTCTCTTCTTTGCTCTTACTTTAAGGGCGAGCTTGACATTATCGAGAACATTATACTGGGGAAAAAGGTTGAAATCCTGGAAAACAAGTCCTATTGAAAGCTGTTTTTCCAGCTGTTCCTTTTTTGAAAGCTTCTTTTCACTTGCGGAATCGAAAATAACGTCTCCGTCTACAGTTATTTTACCGCTGTCGGCAGTTTCGAGAAAGTTTATACAGCGCAGAAGTGTTGTCTTGCCGCTGCCGGAGGAGCCGATAACGGAGAGGACATCGCCTTCCTCAAGATTAAAAGAGATACCCTTGAGCACCTGTGTTCTGCCGAAGCTTTTTTCTACGTTTTTAACTTCAAGTATAGCCATAACGGTACCTCCTTATCTGTAATAGTCGAGCTTCTTTTCTATCTTGCCTAAAACAACTGTAAGGATACCGCAGAAAAGAAGGAAGAACACTGCCGTGTAGAAGAGAGGCCAGATAACGCCTCGTGCCGAAAACTGACCGGCAACCATAATGATGTCCAGAACACCGATAACACGGGCTAAAGAGGTGTCCTTGATAAGGGTGAGGATTTCGTTGCCCATAGGGGGAACGATGCGCTTTACCACCTGCATAAGAACTACCTTGAAGAAGGTCTGTGTCCTGGTCATACCGAGAACCTGACCCGCCTCATACTGCCCCTTGGGTATGCCCTCGATACCGCCTCGGTATATTTCGGAGAAATAACAGGCATAGTTGATAACGAAGGCCACTGCCGCCGCTGTCATTCGGGGATTTTCACCGGGAAAATGGGCATCAAAAACAAGCCCCGGCACGTAAAATACCACGAAAAGCTGAAGCATAAGGGGTGTACCTCTTATTACCCATACGAAGGCTCTGGTGAGCATTCTCAGGGGAGCAAACTTCGTCATAGAACCGAATGCAATTACTAAGCCTAAAGGAACTGCAAACAAAAGTGTTATGCCGAAAAGCTTTATATTTTCGAAAAAGCCGAGAAATAAATCGGCATTTACTGCTGTGAAAGTCATAAATTACCTCTGATTATTTTGGTTACTGACACAACCAAAATGCCGTCTTGACGGACGGCATCGGTTTATCTGAATGTCTTTAATTATTTTACGAGAATCTGTTCTGTGAGCTTATATTTCTCAGCGATTTCTGCAAGCTTGCCGTTTTCAGCGAGTGCCTTCATAGCATCGTTAACAGCTGCACAGGTGTCAGCGCCCTTACGGAATGCGATACCGTATTCTTCGTCTGCGAATGCGAGCTCGTCAACTACTACGAGATCTTCATAGTCTGTGCCTTCACCGATCATACCGATGGAGAGAACATAGTCAACTACGCAGCCGTCTGCTACACCTGACTTAACTTCCATAAGTGCCTTTGCCTGAGAGTCAACTGCAGTGTAGTTAGCACCTGCGAAGAAAGCGTCTTCTTTGGCTACTGTTTCACCTGCTGATTCGATTTCAGCTACGATGTTAGCGCCTTCGAGAGCTTCTGCTGTGGTGTACTTGTCAGCGTTTTCAGCCTTAACGAGAAGAACCTGCTTGTTTGCCATATAGGGAGTGGAGATTTCCATTTCTTCAAGTCTGTCGGGTGTAATTGTCATACCGTTCCAGATACAGTCGATGGTCTTTGACTTAAGCTCTGTTTCCTTTGCACTCCAGTCGATAAGCTGGAATACGGGTTCAACGCCGAGTTCTGCACAAACAGCCTTGGCAAATTCTGTTTCGAAGCCGATGAGTTCGCCGTTATCGTCCTTATAGTTCATGGGAGCGAATTCGGTGTAGCCGATGATCATTTTGCCGTTGTCCTTTATGTAAGCAAGGTCGGAAACTGCATCTGCGTTAGCTGCTGTGGTATCGTCTGTGTTTTCGCCGCCGTTACAGGCTGCGAAGGTAAAGCACATAACAACTGCTAAAATTGCCAGGATAATGGCGAGGGTTTTCTTTTTCATAATGATTACTCCTTTTTTGATGATTTGTTACCTCATCATATAATTTTTTTAAGCGATTTTTCTTCATCGCTTTAGCGTGGTAACATAGTAACACATTAATAGTTCCCTGTCAAGAGTTTTTGTAAAAAAATATTACAGTCTATAAAATAAAAAGCAAAAGGATTGTTTAAATTACATTCCTTTTGTCAACAAATAAAAATAACCGCAACTTTGGTCGAGGGGCGATTATTTTTTTATGCTCTGTATGTAACCTGTAGCTACAATTAAAAGTAATATTATAACAAAATACTACTTCGTAGCATCACCCCCTTAAATAATAAGAAGGCAAATACCCTCTCTTTAAGTGAGGACTAACCGACTGCCGTATCGGCTTAACCTTATTACCCAAAAATTATAGTATGCTTTTTTAATACTCAAGACGGAATTTTTCGCTGACAGTAAAGAGGCTGTAAAAAAACTAATTTGATTTGCAATACAGTAGTGTCCGCCAACCTATTTGTTTTACTTTGTTTTTTATTTTTCAACTTCGCCTTTATGATTTACTGAACTGCTTTCTTTTATGTTCTTTTCCGCTCAAGCCGCTCGGGCTTTTACTTTGCCCCGGTCGGCAAAGTAAACAAAACGCCCTTTAGCCTCGGGAAACTACGTTCCTCTCGGTGGCCGCCTTCGTGAACTCGGCGGAGATAAGAAACTGCCGTTCTGCAGTATAGTTTTTGTTTTGCTTCACCCCGTTCAAAACAAGTAGTTCGCAGTTCTGTTCTTTCAGTAGCGCAAAACAGTAATACCTCATAAAAGGGCACACCGTGGCAGGTGTGCAGACAGCCGATAAGGCTTCGTATTTACAGGTAAGTTTAATGTAACCTTTATTGCTTTTATACAGATTAAATAATTTCGTAGGGACACGGCGTGCCGTGTCCGCAAATCCACCACAACCTAACGGCATACACTGTAGGGGCGACCATTGGTCGTCTTTTATGTTCTTTCACTCCGCTCAAAATGACAGAGCGGGTTTTCGACGTAGGGGATGGCATCCTCTGCATCCCGTGAACTCATACAGTCAAACCTTATTCCGAAAAAAACAAAATTAGCATCCAAAAACGCTTTTGGCAAGGACAAAAGTAACTCTGCGAAGCTATCACGACTCAATGCTTCCTTGAAACATAAACTACAAATCACATCGGGATGTCGGGTGCGTCATCCCCTACAAAGCTCCGTGAGGTTGGCTGTGGATTAGGACGCGGCGGGGTAGGGTCACCCCGCCCTACAGTTCATAATATTGGGTTGCGGTTTATTCGCGGACACGATGCATCGCGCCCCTACGGATCTCTCCGTCAACCTGTCAGTTGCCACCTCCCCTTTCAAGGTGAGGCTTTATGCCCTCTCGGTAACAGATATTATACACAAAAAAAGACTGTCTTGCGACAGCCTTTAATTTTTATATATGACAAGCATCGTGGTCGTGATCTTCAATCTTGCCTACGATGGGCTCGGGATCGATACCCTGTCTCTTATAATAGTCGGCAAGTGCAGCCTTTACTGCCTGCTCAGCTAAAACACTGCAGTGAATCTTTACTGCGGGAAGTCCGTCGAGAGCCTCGACAACTGCACTGTTTGTGAGCTTGAGAACCTCGCTGATGGGCTGACCCTTGATCATATCGGTAGCGATAGAGCTGGTGGCGATAGCTGATGCACAGCCGTAGGTTTTGAACTTGACATCAACTACTACATCGTTTTCGATTTTAAGATACATTTTCATTATGTCGCCGCACTTTGCGTTACCGATTTCACCGATACCGTTTGCATCGGGGATTTCGCCTACATTGTGGGGATTAGTGAAATGCTCCATTACTTTTGCACTGTATTCCATTTTAGTTAGTCTCCTTTTCATTTTCCAATATATGCTCCCAGAGAGGTGACATTTGACGGAGTCTGTCCACGATGGGAGGAAGAACCTCGAGAATGTAGTCAACATCCTCTGCGGTATTGCTTTCGCTGAGAGAAAGTCTGAGTGAGCCGTGGGCTACCTCGTGCTTAAGACCGATAGCTAAAAGCACATGGCTCGGGTCAAGAGAGCCTGAGGTACAGGCACTGCCGCTGGAGGCACACACACCCTGCATATCGAGCATAAGAAGTAAGCTTTCGCCCTCGATGCCCTCGAAGCACATACTGAAGTTACCGGGAAGTCTCTTTTCTCTGTCGCCGTTTATTCTTGAGTGTGAAATTTTGCTTGCGCCCTCGAAAAGACGGTCACGCAGAGCAGAAATCTTCTTGGCATTTTCTTCTATGTTTGCACATATATCAGTAATCGCCACACCGAGACCTACGATACCGGGAACATTTTCAGTACCTGCTCTTCTGCCCTTTTCCTGTCCGCCGCCCTCGATAAGGTTAGGAAGACGGATGCCCTTTCTGCAGTAGAGAGCGCCGATACCCTTGACAGCGTGGAACTTATGGCCTGAAAGAGAGAGCATATCGATGTTCTGCTCCTTTACGTCGATAGCCACATGACCTACAGCCTGAACTGCGTCCGTGTGGAAAAGAACACCCTTTTCCTTACAGAGCTTTCCGATTTCGGGGATAGGCTGAATGGTACCGATTTCGTTATTTGCATACATAATGGTAACAAGGCAGGTTTCGTCTGTGATAGCCTTTTCAACATCCTCCACCTTTACGATACCGTTTTCATAAACATCCAGGTAAGTAACTGTGAAGCCCTGTTTTTCCAGAGTCTGCATAGTGTGTAAAACTGCGTGATGCTCTATCTTTGTGGTGATGAGGTGCTTTTTGCCCTTCTTTGCACCGAGAGCCGCCGCACCCTTGATAGCCCAGTTATCAGCCTCTGAGCCGCCTGAGGTGAAAAAGATTTCATCCTTCTCGGCACCGAGTGCATCGGCTACCTGCTGTCTTGCCTTATCGACAGCTCTGAATGCCTTCTGTCCTGTCTGATAAAGGCTTGAAGGATTGCCGTAAAATTCAGTCATATAGGGAAGGACTGCTTCAACAACATTTTTGGAAACGGGAGTTGTTGCCGCATTGTCCGCATAAACATATCTCATTTCAAACACTCCATTTCTGTTTTTTCCAGTGTAGAACTCCTTTTTACAAGGTCTTCAAGGGTAATTCTGCTGACAACGGAAATCGTCGCCTTATAAATCTCTGTCCAGATAAATGAGGTAACACAGTCGCCGTAATTTTCGCATCTGCCGTTATCCTCGGCACAGGCTACGGGAGCAAGACTGCCCTCAGTGGCTTTGAGTATCTGCTCGACGGTAATATCGGCAGGCTCAGCCGTGAGATGATAGCCTCCTCTGGCACCTCTGACGGATTTGAGAAGTCCCTCTCTTACAAGAGCGCCGACTATCTGCTCAAGATATTTTTCCGACAGATGCTCTCTCTCGGCTATGTCCTTAAGTGAAACAAGTCCGCCATTTTCAGTATTGACAGCTATATCCGTCATTACACGAAGACCGTATCTGCCTTTGGTGGAAATTTTCATTTCAGCACTCCTTTCATAAAGAATTCCTACTTTATAAGTAGTATATCACTCTTTTTAATTCATAGCAAGTAGATATGAATTATTTTTTCGTAGAAATACATGAAAATACAGAGGAATTTTTTATGCAAGATTTATAAATGCCGTTTTTTACAGTTTAAGCAGACATAAAAATACACGCTTTTACGAAGCTGTCCGTAGAACCCATCTGAAAAGCACACAGAGCGGGAAGCGAATGTCGGAGCGAAGGTGCCTGAGGAGACGGAACGCGAAGTGTCGCAGACACTTCCATACCAGA
>JAZNMU010000181.1:0-14878 GCA_045579865.1 Acutalibacteraceae bacterium | reverse complement strand
CGGCATCGCCTTATCTTCCCGGGCCGCTTCCAGCCAAGTATTGTCAGCACTGATGAGCTTAACTACCGTGTTCGGGATGGGAACGGGTGGACCCTCATCGCTAAAAACACCGACTAACGTGCGCTTTGTGACGCAGTCGTTTAATCAACGTGCACTATTATACACATCTGAGGGTGTTTTGTCAATACTTTTTCAGGAATTATTTTGATTTTTTTAGAGAATCTTTACGGTTAAGGTTTCTTTTCTGCCTTTTCTGAGGAAAAACTTCTTTAGCGTAAAGTAAATTCCTACGGAAAGCAGTACGGCTACGGGACAAAGAGCCAAATGAATGATAATGAAAACAGCGTATGCTTTTTCAGCCTCTTCTCTTGCTTTTATAAGCTGTGAGTGGGTGTATACTCTGAAGCCTTCCTCGGAGTTGTAGCTGTACCTCCCTATTTCCAGATTATTATAGGTAAAGGTTATCTCTCCGTCACCGTCAGGGTCCAGGACGTCAATAACTGTACTGTCGTAACCGAAATCGGGGTAGAAGGTATATTCCGCTCCTTTGTCGGAGGGGAGAAGCTCGGTATCCTCAAATCTGCCGTCCTGTCTGCCGTAGATTTCATCGGGCGCCGGTACTTCTTTTTCCATTAGGGAGACGAAATCGCTCTCAGACACGAGAGTGTATTCAGCCTTTATTATGTTCGTCTCGTCTGTAGACATGTAGCTTAAATAAATCGTGAAGAGCATTAAGGCGCAGAGCAAACAAGAAAAGACTTTAAGAAGGTTTTTCTTCTTTATTATCAAAGGCTTATCGGAGAAGCTGACGAGATCCTTTTTTCTTAATACTTTTTCACACAGGAAAATGAGCACTCCCGAGGCAAGAAAAACAAGAAGAAAAAGCACAATATCTGCTGTGTAGAAAAGTAACATTCTGGCCGAATAAAGAACGAAGCAAAGCAAACTGAAATAAAGATTGCAGAGGGTTATTCGGTTGGCCCTTTTGCCGTAATTCCTTAAGGCTTCCTTATCTGCGTAGGGTGAGACAAGGCTTGAATTGAAGCCTCCTCTGAAAAGCGCCGTCAGCAGAACAGGTATTATAAGCAGGGCAATAAATACGAGGTAGCCCACATCTACGGTTTTGAAATAGCTTACTATAAAGCCACAGATGACGGAGATTACCGACAGTGCAATACTTATATAATTTCTCGTCTTAAACTTATTGAAGGCTATGTCGAGAGCATAAAGAAGTCCTGTGCTCTTATCGTATTTTATTTCAGATTCGTTTTTTTCTTCATATTTTCTTTCGCCTTTCAGCAGCTCATCGACGGTTATACCGAATATATCAGCAATAATGGGTAAAAGAGAAATATCAGGTGAAGTTTCGTCACGCTCCCAATGGCTTACGGTCTTATCGGAGACGCAGAGCATTTCAGCAAGCTCTTTCTGGGTAAGTCCTTTTTCTTTTCTTAATGCGGCAATGAAGGCGCCGAGGGTAACCTTCATAATAATCACTCCTTTGGGGTCGTTTTTTGTGATTTCAGTTTATCATGAGGAGGTGATTTTGTACACCCGATAAACAGAGAAAGGACTCTCAGAAAATGAGAATCCTTTGTTTTGCAGAGGTTAAAGGTCTATTATAAGCTCGACAGGGCAGTGGTCGGAGCCAAAAATTTCGCTGTGGATTTTTGCTTCTTTGATTTTTTCTTTAGCGTCGTCAGACACGATGAAGTAGTCAATTCTCCAGCCTGCGTTCTTCTGCCTTGCCTGGAAACGGTAGCTCCACCAGGAATAAGCTCCTTCAAGGTCAGGGTAAAGATAACGGAAGGAATCGGTAAAACCGCTCTCTAAAAGTTGTGAAAATTTTTCTCTTTCTTCATCTGAGAATCCTGCGTTACCTCGGTTGGTCTTCGGGTTTTTCAGGTCGATTTCGTTGTGTGCCACATTAAGGTCACCGGTGTAAATTACAGTTTTGTCCTTTTTAAGAGAGATGAGATATTCTCTCAGATCATCCTCCCATTTCATACGGTAGTCAAGTCTTTTGAGCCCGTCCTGAGCATTAGGGGTGTAACAGCACACGAAATAAAAATCAGGAAACTCGAGAGTGATGAGTCTGCCTTCCGTGTCGTGCTCTGCTTTATCCATTCCGTAAAAGACGGAGAGAGGCTCCTCTTTAGTGAAAACAGCCGTACCCGAATAGCCCTTCTTTTCTGCATAGTTCCAGTACTGGTGATATCCTTCGAGACAGAGGTCTATCTGTCCTTGCTGTAATTTGGTTTCCTGCAGACAGAAAATATCTGCATCCAGCTCACTGAAGGACTCGAGAAAGCCTTTTGTTACACAGGCACGGATGCCATTTACATTCCAGGAAATTAATTTCTTCATATTCTGGTTTTCCTTTCGATTGATTCGTTAAGTATTTTAGCACAAATTGTAAACTTTTTCAATACAATCTTTTCTCTCTGTTGACAAGAGGGGAGGTTTGCTCTATAATGGCATTACTCATAATGGGTTTTCGTGCCATTATAGTATTATATATTAATATAAATAATATCAAATTTGGGTATAAAATGACTACTAATGACTATTGAAGAATTGAGGTAATCGACTATGACAAAGAGAGTATTGGCATTTCTGATGTGTGCGGTGATGATTTTCTCATCAGTGCCTTTTTCGCCTGTGGCGGAGCTTACGGACTTCGCCCTGTCTGCCGTAGCGGCGGAGGAAGGCTTCAAGGTAACCGTGCCTAAAATCACAGTCTTCGAAAAGACGGAAGGTACTCTTGCCCCCGTGGCTACCTATAACGGTGCTGTGGTGGAAAGCGGTGTTACATACCGTTGGTCATCCTCGGATACTTCGATAGCTACAGTCGATGAAAAGGGTACGGTAAAGGGTATTTCTCCCGGTGAAGTCGATATTACTGTCGTAGCTTCATATCTCGGTATGGAAGTAACCTATACCCGTTCAATAGAAATAATACGCTTCAGAGAGATTGACTCCGTTGAGCCTGACATGAGCGCTAACGTAAGTATGCTGGAAAAGGAAGAAAAAACCTTACGTGTGGCAGTTCTTCCCACCACAGCCACCATTAAAGAGCTTGATTGGTCCTCAAGTGACGAAAGCGTGGTAAAGATTATTTCCGGCGGTGTGGATGAAGAGAATAGCAGAGCTTATGCACGAATCGAAGCGATAGGTGAAGGAACTGCTTCTGTCACCTACAAAACTGCTGACGGAACGAACAAATCAGGTTCCTTTACCGTAACTGTAAAGCCTCTCATAAAAACTCTCTCTCTTCCTCCCTTCGTGGTTATGACCACATCCTCCACAAGTCATATAATCGATTATAAAATTACTCCCTCTAATGCCGGTAAGCAGGTTCTCAACTGGTCATCTGAAAACAGCTCTGTATGTACAGTCGATGCACTCGGTGTGATAAAGCCCGGTCCGAATAAGCTTCCCGGTACCTGTTACATTACAGCGAAAACCACTGACGGCAGTAATAAGACAGCAAAAACTCTGGTAGTTATTTCTGACGGCACGAGAATTATTTCTTTGGATAAGACTTCTCTTGATATGAAGGTCGGTGAAAGAAATGACCTTACGGCTTCCTGTGAGCTTAACTGCGGAATTAAATATGAGGATGCTGTCAGCTGGACATCCTCAAATGCCATGGTAGCTACCGTGGACGCTCTCGGTATTGTTACTGCAGTAGGTCCCGGTACTGCCAAAATCACAGCAACCACAGCAGACGGCACAAACCTTAAAGCAGACTGTACCGTAAGTGTTATTCAGCCTGTAAAAGGTGTTTCTCTTCCCGAAAATGAGGTCTGCTGGATTAATGATACCAAACTTCTTACTCCTGTTTTCAATCCCTCAAATGCTTCTGATAAGAAGGTTACATGGTCTTCCTCTGATAATGATATTGCCACTGTTACGGATACAGGTCTTGTCAGCGGTAAAAAGGAAGGTGTCGCAACCATCACGGTAAAAACCAATGACGGTGGTTATGTGGCTTACTGTAAGGTCAGTGTAGAGATTCCTCCCACAAGCGTAAAACTTTCGGATTCTGCTATTTCTCTGAAAGTCGGAAGTGACGACAGGGTAAATCATCTTCTTACAGCTACTGTTGAGCCTGCTGAGGCAAAACAGAATGTGCTTTGGACTTCCTTCGATGATAAAGTAGCAACTGTCGATGAAAACGGTCTGGTTACCGCAGTAGCAGGCGGTACAGCCATCATCACCTGTACGACAAAAAGCGGCGGCAAAAAAGCAATATGTAATGTAACCGTTCACGAGGATGCCACTTCTGTGGAAATTACAAATCCTCCCTCATCAAACCTTTTCAAGGGTAAAGAATATCTGCTCAAGGTAAAATTCAATTCGGAAACCGTAACCAACAGAGATATTGTCTGGTCATCGTCCAACCCCGGTGTCATAGAAGTAGACCGTAACGGTCTTCTTGTGGCAAGAGAGGTGGGCAGCTCTGTTATCAAGGCAACCTATGTTACAAGTGACGGCGGCATTATTACTGCTCAGTGTACAATTTTTGTAGACCCGAAAGTTGATGTTGAAAAGGTGCAGATTTCCTTCTACAGCGGACAGAAGGTTTACACAAAAATAGGAAGTCCCGTTCAGCTTTATGCGGAGGTAACACCGTCAAATGCAAGTGAAAAAACTGTTTACTGGACTCTTAAAAACGGCGGAAGCGGAATAGCAACAATAGATTATTATACGGGTATGCTTACAGCAATGAATCCCGGTGTGGTTGAGGTAGTGGCTACCTCGAAGGATAAAGCAAATGTCATCGATACCTGCTATGTCTGTGTTCTGGGACCCATCGAGTTTTACAGCTCCACCACGAAAATAGGTGTAGGTAATACAGAAGCGCTCCGACTGGTGTCCGACAATCCTTCAGATGTTGAAATCAGCTGGAGAAGCTCAGATACTTCTGTGGCTACCGTAGATAAAAACGGTGTGGTAAAGGGCTTAAAGGCAGGTACCGTCACAATTACCGCTACTACTCCGAAAGGTCTTTACAGTGCAACCTGCAAGGTTAATGTGGTTATTCCCGTAACAGGTGTTAAAATCAATGCGCAGAGCATAACCGTTCCCAAGGGTGAAAAGAGAAGTGTCACAGCAACCATTTCACCTTCTGATGCTACGGACCAGAGCGTCACATGGTCCACACCTTCACAGACCTTCCCCATTATTGAGGTAAGTCCTACAGGTCAGATTGAAGGAAAAAGAGTCGGTTCCACCACTCTTACCGTAACTACTAACGACGGAAGATATACTGATACCATCAATGTTGAGGTTATTCAGCCTGTAACTGACATATCCTTTGAATATTCAAGTATTACTCTTGATGCGGGCAGAAAAAAGACTCTGACACCGCAGATAAGACCCATAAGTGCCACCAACAAGAACGTCAAATGGTCTACAAGCAATAAAAAAATAGCCACGGTTGATGCAAACGGTGTCGTTACCGCTGTTTCTGCGGGTACTGCGACGATTACCTGTACCTCCGCTGACGGCTTTGCAAAGGAAACGGTAAAGGTAACCGTAACACAGCCTCCCACGGGCATTAAGTTCAATGCCAAAAAGGTTACTGTTCAGATCGGTACACCCCGAAAACTCAATCCCACCGTTCTTCCCGAAAATGCCTCAAATAAAAACGTGGTATTCTCTTCCTCAGACGAAAAGATTGCAAAGGTCGCAGCGGACGGTACCGTAACAGGTATCAAAAAGGGTACGGCTAAAATTACCGTTACCACTGCCAACAGTCTTTACAGTGCTACTATTACGGTAAATGTTGAAAAGCCTGTAAAGAGCGTCAGTCTTAACAGAACATCCATTACCATTGCTGTAGGTAAAAAGACTACTATTACTGCTACTGTAAGTCCTAAGAGCGCATCAAACAAGACAGTTACCTGGAAATCAAGCGACAATGACGTAGTTACTGTCAAGGACGGAAAGATTACGGCTAAGGCGCCCGGTTATGCTGTGGTTACCTGCACGTCAGCTGACGGCGGAAAAACTGCAGAATGTACCGTATTTGTAAATCAGCCTGTCAAGAGTGTAAAGCTCAATAAGACTAAGCTTATACTTGATATTGACCAGAAGTTTACTCTGAAGGCAACTATCAAGCCTTCAGATGCAAGTAATAAGGCTCTGAGATGGACTTCGAGCAATAAAAAGGTCGTAAAGGTCACCTCCAAGGGTGTTTTCAAGCCTGTTTCCACAGGTACAGCCACTATTACTGTCACAACTGTTGACGGAGGCTTCAAGGCTACCTGCAAGGTTACCGTAGTAAAAAGAGTAAAGAATGTATCTTTGCCTTCTGCTGTTACCGTATTCCTCGGCGAAAAGGAAAAGCTCGACGCTGTTCTTACTCCTCTTAAGCCCAGTAATTCCGATGTCACCTGGAAATCAAGCAAAAAGGGTATAGCCAAGGTTTCAAAGACAGGTGTCGTTACACCGAAGAAAACAGGTGTTACCAAAATAACGGTTACTACCGATGACGGCGGACTTAAGGCTACCTGTAAGGTTTCAGTAAAAAGAAAACTCAAAAGCTTTACTCTTAACAAGAAAAAGGTTACCCTCAATACAGGTTCCACCTTTGCTCTTAAGATAAACAGAAAGCCGTCTAATGCTACTGAGGGCATCTACTTCACATCCAGCAACAGAAATGTTGCCACCGTAAGCTCAAAAGGTGTTATCACTGCCACAGGCAGAGGTACGGCAACCATTACCGCTGTTTCTGAAAGAGGCCTTACCGCCAAATTCAAGGTAACGGTAAGACAGCCCGTAACCTCAATGCACATAAGCAGTAAAACAGCTTCCGTATATATGGGAGAAAGCCTTAAGCTCACAGCGAATGTTCTTCCCGTAAATTCAAACAATCAGTCCTTTACCTGGGCAAGCTCAAATAATTCAGTAGCTTCCGTAAACGGAGGTATCGTAACACCGAAAGCACTCGGTACTGCGGTGATTACCGTCAGAAGCGCAAACGGCAAAACTGCCTCCTGTACAGTGACAGTAAAACAGCACGTAAGCTCCATTTCTCTGGACAAGAACAGTGTTTCACTTGAAACGGGCGGAAGTACTGCTCTTAAAGTAACAGTAAGTCCTGCTAATGCAACGGAAAAAGGTTATACATTCACCACATCTGATAAAAGGGTTGCTTCGGTATCGGCAGCAGGTGTTATCACAGCAAATGCACCCGGTACGGCTACTGTTACGGTGCGTTCCAAGGAAAACAATAAGACGGCATTATGTAAAGTTACGGTTGTTGAAAGAGTTAAGTCTGTTTCGCTCAGTAATACTGCAGAAACTCTTTATGTTGACAGAAACGGCGTAGGACAGACACTCTTCCTCGTAGCGACTGTCTTCCCGGCAAATGCGACAGACAAGACAGTGGTATGGTCGAGCTCTGATGCTTCTGTGGCAGAGGTTTCCGCAAACGGTACAGTTACTGCGAAAAAGTCGGGTGTTGCTCTTATCACAGCTACTACCACAGACGGTAAAAAGACTGCAAGCTGCGCTGTTACCGTTTTACAGAATGTTTCGGGCATCACCTTCCAGAAGAGTGAAATCACTGTAAACAGAGACGGCGAGCCTGTAAGACTTATTGCTACCGTTGAACCGGCAGACGCATATAATAAAAACATCATCTGGACCTTCGAAAACGAGGCAATCGCTACCGTTGACGAGTACGGATGGATATACGGCAAGGCTGTAGGTAAGACAACTGTTCACGCCACAACCGTTGACGGCGATTTCAAAGCAAGCTGTCTTGTTACGGTCAATGAGCCTGTAACAGGTGTAAGCCTTGATATTAAGGAAGTATCATCTCTTTACAGAGACGAAACAGTAACGCTTACTCCCACTGTATATCCCGACTTTATCGAGGAGAATATAAACAAGCAGGTAATCTGGACTTCCTCCGACGAAAGCATAGCCGTGGTTGAAAACGGAACTGTTAAGGCTGTAGGCCCCGGTGAAGTAATTATCACTGCTACCACCGAGGACGGCGGATTTACTGATACCTGTAAGGTAATATGCTTTATGCCGGTAGAAGAAATCACTACAGAAAGTGATGTTTACTTCATCAAGATAGGCGAACAGCAGAAGATAGATGCGGTTATTCTTCCCGAAAATGCTTCCTTCCCTGAAGTGGAATGGACAGTTATTTCAGGCGGAGACTGCTTCACCTGTGAAGAAGGTGTTATTACAGGTCTTGCCAAGGGCAGCGGACTTGTAAAGATTACAAGCGTTGATAACCCTGAGGTTACAAAGGAAATCGAAATCCGTATCGTTAAAAAGGTTGAAGGTGTTACTCTCGATAAAAATGAGGTAGCACTCAATAAGGGCGAAACAGTAGCTCTTGTAGCTGATGTTCTGCCCAGCGATGCACACAATAAGAATGTGACATTCACCTCTTCCGATGAAAACGTGGTAACCGTAAGTGAGGACGGTACAGTTACCGCCACAGGCAGAGGCACGGCAACTGTTACCGTAACTACCGAGGATGAGGACTGTACTGCTGAGTGTGTATTCACTGTCAGACAGCTCGTAGAAGAAATCCTGTTCCCTGAAAGCGAATATACGGTAGGTGCAGGCAAGGAAATCACCCTTGATGCAAATATTCTTCCTGAAAACTCCAATGATAAAAACCTTGATTGGGTATCCTCGAATTCTTCTGTGGCTACCGTTACTGACGGTGTGGTTACAGGTATCAGAGTCGGTGAAACCTTCATTACCGCCACAGCTACAGATACGGGCAGAATTACCGCTACAGTGAAAGTCACAGTCGTAAAGCACGCAGAAACGATTGAAATGACAGCGGAAACAGATATGCTCTGGGTAGGAGAAAGTGCAGATATTACTGCTGTTGTTCTTCCCGAGGACACTACTGATAAATCGGTTACCTTTACTTCTTCCGATGACAGCATCGCTACTGTGGACGCTGAGGGTAAGGTTACTGCAGTTTCTGCAGGCGAAACAGGTACGGCAGAAGTAGTTATTACTGCAGCTTCCGCTTGCGGCAGTGCAGAGAGTGAATATACTTTCACAGTAAAGCAGCAGGTAACAGATATTGTAATTCCTGATGAAGAAATTGTTCTCGAGCTTGGTGACACATACACCTTCGAGCCTGAGGTTCTTCCCGAAAATGCTTTTGATAAGACAGTTACATACATTTCCTCCGATGAAGAGGTTCTCACTGTTGAAAACGGTACAGTAACAACAGTCGGAACAGGCACGGCTACCGTAACTCTTGTTTCTGCCTGCGGTAAGGTCGAAAAGCAGAGCAGTATCAGAGTTATCGTTCTTCCCGAGGCAATAGAAATGGAAAGTGAGATTTCCGTAGAGAGAGCAAAGTCCTATGCTCTCAATGCAGTTCACACTCCCGATAATGCAACTGAAACAAAGATTAAATATACTTCATCCGATGAATCTGTCGCTACGGTCGATGAAAACGGTGTGGTTACTGCTGTGGAGGCAGGTACTGCATTTATCGTGGCACAGAGTGAGGTCGGCGGAGTGTTTGCCGAATGTACCGTAAATGTTTATGTAAACAGTGAAAAGATTGAACTCACTGAAAGCAGTTATGAGCTTTATATCGGTGAAGAGTTTATATTGGGTGCTAAGGTTCTTCCTGAGGACACCACTAATAAAAATATAACCTTCACTTCTTCCGATGAAGACATTCTTACAGTTGACAGTGACGGTAAGGTTAAGGCTCTGAGTAAGGGTACGGCTACCGTAACCGTAACAGCAGAGGATACAGGTATAACATCTGTCTGCGAAGTCAAGGTTAAAAAGCACGCGGAGGGAATTACCGTTTCCGAGGATGCTATGGTTTATGTGGGCAGAACAGTAAAAATTAAAGCTGATGTAACTCCCGCTGATGCTGATAATAAGAATATTATCTGGAAGGTCAGCGACAGCAGAATGGCTTCAATAGATTCCGACGGTGTGCTTACGGCTCATTCAAAGGGCTTCGTTATCGTTACTGCAGAAACTGAAGACGGAGGCTTCAAGGGTGTCTGCTTTGTTGAAATCAGAACAGGCATCGACTCTGTGTCTCTCAATAAAGAGTCGCTCCTTCTCGACAGGGGCGCCTCGGAGACTCTCAGATTCTCTGTTCTTCCTGCAGATGCTGACGAGAAAAAGGTTATCTGGACCTCCTCCGATGAAACTGTGGCTACTGTAGACAGTAAGGGCACAGTTACCGCTACTCAGAAGTCAGGTACGGCTAAAATCCGTGCAACGGCAATTGATAATCCCGAGGCTTATGCCGAATGTACGGTAACGGTCAAGGTTCCTTTGGAAACCATTTATCTTCAGGAAAAATCAGTCTTTCTCAGAAAGGGCGAGACTGCCCGTCTGGCAGTAGTATACCGTCCCGAAAACGCTACCGTTAAGGATGTTATCTTTGAGAGCGAAGACAGCGAAATCGCATCCGTTGATAAGGACGGTCTTGTCACTGCACATAAGCCGGGTGAGGTAAATATCAACGTAACCTCTGCTGAAGGCGGATATACAGCGGTTTGCAGGGTAAAGGTATATAAGGAAATAGAGTCCTTTGCATCATTACCTCTCGTTATAAGCAGAGGCAACGAAGCCTACTGCCGTGTAGCGGCAGAGCCTGTAGACCATGATGAGACCCTCATATTCTCCAGCGACAATGATAATATAGCCACCGTTGACGGAGACGGTCTCGTCAAAGCGGTAGCACCCGGTACTGCAAGCATTACAGTAAAGGGTAGTATATCAGGCAAAACTCATACATTTACCGTTACTGTAAATGAACCTGTGACCGAGGTAAGATTCGAAAAGGAAAGTGAAACTGTGGAAAAGAACGGCTTCACTGTCGTTGGTTATACAATTCTTCCCCTCGATGCCAATAATATAGAAAGCATCGAAATCACATCATCCGATTCACAGATAGCAAAGATTATCTACAGAGCTGACGGTACCACAGACGGAACCGTTCAGGGCTTACAGGTCGGTGAAGCTGTGATTACCGTAAAGGTTACCACAACAGATGATAAGGTGTTTACCGATTCATATACTCTGACGGTAACAGAAACCGAATAATAAAAATAAGGAACTGCATCGCAAAATGCAGTTCCTTTTATATATAATGTAATATAAGGACATTAATACTTTTTCTTATGGTATACCGTGAAAGCTGTGAAAAGCATAAGATTATGGCATATCATACATGCCCAGGCGCTGATAAGTCCCATAGACAGCAGATTGATACAGATAAATGTGCCCACTATTCTTATGCCCCACATTCCTGCGATGTTGAAAATAAAGGGTGTTTTCGTATTGCCGATGCCCTGTAGCATACCTTCTATAATAAGAGATACACCGTAAAAGGGTTCAGACAGTGCTACCATACGAAGGACCGTGGCGCACAGTGAAATAACCTCATCGCTTTCTGAGAAAAGCCCTGCCATTTTCTCGGCAAAGATAAACAGCAGACCGCCTGAAATTATCATAAGAGAAACTTCCACGAAAATGAGAAGACGGCTTATATCTTTTGCTTTTTCTTTGTCCCTGGCACCATAGGCGTTACCTATAAGTGTAGCCGCCGCTGTCTGCATTCCGTAGCCGGGAATGTAAAAGGCGGATTCCACGGTGTTAGCTACAGTGTGTGCCGCCGTGGAAACTTCGCCCAGAGAGTTAATCAGTGAGGCGAAAACCACATAGCCGAAGGATGTGCCGAAGCGCTGAAGCATATTCGGCAGTGCCACCTTAAGGCAAGGCTTAAGTATTTCTTTATCGGGTCTGATAAAAGCTTTCCGCGGTGCTATGCTTTTATGCTTGAAAAGGGCGAGAGTGATAAGAATACCGCCAGCTGTGAAAGCTACGGCACTTGCCGTAGCGGCACCGATAACGCCCATATCTGCACCGTATAGGGTAATCTCATTCCCGAAAAGAGTGGCTGTTCTCGTGGGATAGATAAGCAGAAAATTGAGCAGAACATTTATGATATTTACGGCAAAGCCTACCAGCATAGGCGTTTTCGAGTCGCCTGCAGCACGCAGGACGGAGCCGAAAATAATAGTAGCCGCACGGAAAAGCATAGGTGTGTATAGAATGAAAAAATACTGAGAGGACAGCTCTCTTATGCTTTCGTCCACCTGCATCAGAGCAGGAACGGCAGGACTTACGGCTAAGGTTACCGCAGTGAAGAATATCCCTGAAATCAACACCGCTAAAACTGACTGGCTTGATGCTCTCACAGCAAAGTCTTTCTTCCCTGCGCCGAGAGACTGTGAAATAAAGGCGATGAAGCCTACTCCCAAAGCAGAAACCGAAGAGCCTACCAACCAGTTTACAGTGGTAGTGGAGCCGACAGCTGCCGTGGCATCGGTACCGAGGGAGCCTACCATAGCCGTGTCGATGTACTGAACTGCTGTCTGCATAAGCTGTTCGAGCATAGTCGGCCAGGCAAGAGTGAGTATAAGGGGTAACATTCTGAAATTCAGTTTACGGAGCATCGGTTCACCTGCCTTTCGTGATAATTACTATACTATTATAATAGCTTTGCTGAAAAAAGCAAGAAAAATTATGTTTAACCGTAAGAAGATTACATCATAAAAAAACTAATCCCATCCTGCGCAGGACGGGATTTTCATATTTATCTGTCAGTCAATTCTGACACTCAGATCCTGATTCTTATAATACTCCTCATACTGTCTTATAACCTCATCTCTGTTGCCGGCATTTTCATACCACTGCTTATCACCGAGGTAGATGCTGTTATGATAGTATATCTTGCCGTCATCCTCTGCTGAGTCGGTGCACATAAAAACATAGGTGGTGTCTTTTTCGGGCATACCGCGGTTCATATCGGAGAGCATACCGTTAGGCTGTTGACCGCCCCAGCAAAGCATAGTGAATTCCTCGGGTGCAGTGCCTTTTATGTTATGCTTTACCTTTATACGGTAATGGGTTATGGGGTCAGTGTCATAAAGACCGAACCAGTTTTCATTTAAGACATATTCAAGGTCATTATATTCCGTACCGAGAATTTCCTCCACAGTGCCGATAAAGGTGTAATCCGACCAACCGATGCTCTTTTCCGTATCACTCAGAGGAAAGATGTAGTCCACACACATGGGGACTACATCCATAGATGAAAAGGGCTCGGTCACGGGATGAAGCTTACTTTCCATAACACGGATTTTTATATAACCGCCCGTAATTACGGCTACGGCGAGGATAGCACTTACCGTAAATATTATGGCTACAGTTTTTATTCGCTTTTTCATATTTTCAGCCCCTTTCGTTATATTAGATAAATAAAGAGGTCATTCTGTTGCATAAGAAAGAGAAGGGTTAAATATAATTAATTAAAATCCCAGGTTATCGTTGACCAGAATAACGTGGATTCTTTCCTTGTCTCTGCTTCTGCGGGTAATAACTATCTGACTGCAGATACAGTCGGGGGAGAGACAGTCACCGCATTTGCCCGTTACGGCACAGGGAGTGTTTTTGTTAAGGCGCACTGTGTTCGGGGGAGAGGCGATGTTTCTTGTTCTGTTTAAGCCTTCCTCCACGGTGGAAACAACCTTATTCATACCTGCCACGATGATGACGTGGTCGGGTCCGAAAATGAGTGAAGACAAACGGTTGCCCGCTCCGTCGATATTTACCAGCTCGCCGTCGAGGGTAATGGCGTTGGTGCTCATAAAGAAATAGTTTGACTGAAAGGCGAGAGCATAAAATTCCTTCTGCTCTGCAGGGGTAACGTAACGGCTTCTGTCATAAACGGTGTATTTTCCGCTTTTCTGAAGTGCTGCGGGGATGCCGCATTCCTTTATGCTTTCGCTTCCGCCCCAGGCTACGGTACTACCTTCGGGCATAAGAGAGAGAACAAGATTTAAACACTCCTCTTTATCCTTACAGTAGTAGCCGTTCATATTTCTTTTTTCGAGGGCCGATATGATTGATTTAGCCTGATTTTCTCTGGCTGTGGAAAGATGTGACATAATAATTCTCCTTTGCTTTTTTATATGTATATTTTAACAAAAATACACAGCTTTTACAAGAGGTTGTGCGTTAATATACATCTGTCTACGAAATATATGATTGTTCTTTGTAAAATTTTCCTAAAAAAATAAGCGATGGATAAAAACTTTTTGTGTTCTTTACAAAATTGAAAAAGGCTTTTATTTTTTCTTGCTTTTTCGACAGTATGGGTATAAAATATCTTTCATCACACATTAAAGCGTTAATAACTTTAGTGTTTATTCGCCCTTCCAAAGGGTATAAAAGGAGTTTGGAATTAAATGAGTTATGTACAGAATGTAATTGATTCAGTAGCAAAAAAATATCCCCACGAGCCTGAGTTCGTGCAGACCGTAACAGAGGTTTTAGCATCTCTTGAGCCTGTTGTTGAAAAGCATCCCGAATACGAAAAAGCTGCTCTCCTCGAAAGAATGGTTGAACCCGAAAGATCGGTAAGCTTCCGTGTTACTTGGGTAGACGATGCAGGTAAGGTAAATGTAAACACCGGCTACAGAGTTCAGTTTAACGGTGCTATCGGTCCCTATAAGGGCGGTCTCCGTTTCCATCCCTCCGTATACAGCGGTATTATGAAGTTCCTTGCTTTTGAGCAGACCTTCAAAAACAGCCTCACCAGCCTTCCTATCGGCGGTGCCAAGGGCGGCAGTGATTTCGATCCCAGAGGTAAAAGCGACGGAGAAATTCTTCGCTTCTGTCAGGCATTTATGACAGAGCTTTACAGACATATCGGCGCTGATATCGACGTTCCCGCAGGTGACATCGGTGTAGGCGGCAGAGAAATCGGTTACCTTTTCGGTCAGTACAGAAGAATCAAGAAGTCGGAGGCCAGCGGGCTTAGGAAGACAAT
>JAZNMU010000180.1:0-3781 GCA_045579865.1 Acutalibacteraceae bacterium | reverse complement strand
AGGGAGGATGGTTTTCCCATTTCCACAGGTCAATCATTTCAGGGAAATAAACCTCTCTGTCCTTGTAGCCCCCGTCCACGTGCTCTTCCATTTCGTCGAGCTTCTGAAGTCTTTCTTCTTCGCTTATGTCGGGAAAATATTTGGTAAGGAATGCTTCGCAGTAAAGTCTGTAAGCACCCTTTCTGCTCTGAAGAGTATCGTCAAAATCAAAAAATATTGCTTTTACATTTAATTTGCTCATTTGTCTTCAGTCTCCTTGTAAATTTCTTTTGCTTTCAATATATCTTTATTTACCGCCTCTTTAAGTTCATCGAGAGAGGCAAACTTTTTTTCTTCTCTTAAAAATTTCAGAAGGCTTACTTCCACATTTCTGCCGTAAAGGTCGCCATCGAAATCAAAAATGCAGGTCTCACTTCTCAGACTTTCGCCCGACACCGTAGGTCTTATACCTACATTGGTTACGGAAGAATAATACTTACCGTCAAGTCTTACCCGTGAGGCATAAACACCGTATTTCGGGATGATAAAATCCTCGGGAAAAAACTGATTTATGGTGGGAAAGCCCATCTTATGACCGATTCCGTCGCCTTTTTCCACGGTGAAATCATAGGTAAAATAATCACCGAGCATAGCGTTTGCCTTTTCGATTTCGCCGTCATTTATGAGATGTCGGATTTTCGTGGAGGAAACTGCCTCATCCCCTAAATAAACGGGAGACAAAGAGTAAACCTCGATGTGTTTCGGCGTAAGCTCATTTTTCAGAGTTTCGGGACTGCCCTTTCCGCCCTTTCCGTAGTGGTAATCATAACCGCATACTACTACCTTGGCATTAAGCTCGCCTAAAAGCACCTTTTCCTCGAACTCCTCGGGAGAATAGTTCATAGCCCTACGGAAGTCGAAATCAAACACCTCAAAGCCCATTTTTTTAAGAAGAACTCTTTTTCTTTCTTCACTCAGGAGCATAGGAGGCACCTTTCCCGTGAGAATCTTACGGGGATGAATGTCGAAAAGCATTACTACAGGTGTAAGTCCCATCTCTTCTGCTCTTTCCAGTGCTTTATTAAGAACTGCCTGATGACCCACGTGAATACCGTCAAAATAGCCCAGTGCCACGGCTGTGCCTTTAGCTTTTTCCTTTTCGCAAAACACTTTCATTCCTCCTCACTTCAAAATCTCAGTTTTTAACCCACAAAAACTCTTTTTACCTTAAGCTCGGTTCTTTCCTCGTCTATTTCACCGATACCGAGGAATTTTCCCTCGGGTGAATATACATTATAAAAGCCCGGTTCTTTTTTGCCGCCGAAACGGTTTATATCCAGACCGCCGCCGTTTGCAAAGCGTTTCGCCTGAGGCGCGGTTACCCTGATTTCAGGATATTTTATGAAGGAGTCCACGGGCATAAGAGCCTCGGAAAGAGTACCCTCCTCCTTCATCTTTTCCAAGTCACCGAGAGTATGACATCTGTCAATGGTTACACCGTTTGCCTTTATTCTGCGAAGAGAGGTCATAACGGCACCTGTACCCAATTTCTCACCTATATCGGAAATAAGCGAGCGGATATAGGTACCCTTCGAACAGTGCACCTCGATTTCGTATTCATTTTCCGCCCCATCGGTAAGACTGATAACAGAGATGTGAACCGGTCTCTCTTCTCTTTCTATCTCTATGCCCTGCCGTGCAAGCTCGTAAAGACGGACTCCGTCTTTTTTTATCGCCGAGTACATAGGCGGAAGCTGCATTATGTCACCCTTAAAGGAGAGAACAGCCTCCTCCACCTCGTCTCTGCTCACATTAACTTCCCTTTCGGAAAGAATTTCACCCGTGATGTCGAGGGTATCCGTGGTCCTGCCTAAAAGGAATCCGGCCCTGTATGCCTTGTCGTGGTCGGAAATGAGCTCGATAAAGCGGGTGGAATGCTCCACGGCTATAACCATAACCCCTGTCGCCATCGGGTCAAGAGTACCCGTGTGACCGACCTTTTTCGTACCGAAAATTCTGCCGAGCTTTTTCACGGCAAGGAAGGAGGTCATACCTTCCTCTTTATCTAAAAATACAAAGCCTGTCACACTGTCACTCCCTTATATAATTTCTTCTGTAATATAGTCAATTACCTTTTTCTTTGCTTCTTCTACGGTGGTGCTGAATTCACAGCCCCCTGCCCTTATATGTCCGCCACCGCCGAAGTGAGCGCAGATAGAAGAAGCGTCGTAATCCTCGCTTGTGCGGACGGAAACACCTGTTTTACCGTTATCCTCTTCCTTTACGGTGATACCGATGCCTACGCCCTCTATCTGTCTTGTGATAGGCTTGATAGCATCGAGAGCAGATTTATCCACACCGCAGTGGGAGAGCATCTTTTTCGTTACACTGATAACTGCCACCTTACCCCCGCAGAACATTTCGA
This sequence comes from Acutalibacteraceae bacterium, assembly GCA_045579865.1. Lineage (GTDB taxonomy): Bacteria > Bacillota > Clostridia > Oscillospirales > Acutalibacteraceae > UBA6857. The sequence continues at coordinate 1,377 of JAZNMU010000180.1, read as the reverse complement.
GATTCTCATAGCAGAGCTTTTCGAGCATAATACTGCCGAAAGTTTTGGTGTCAAACATTTTTTCGTTGATTTTACTGTGGTCGGCGCCGAGAGAAATAATCTCAGCGGCGATAATATGAGTTCTCGGTGTAACATTGGAATATTTAAAACAGCCCGTATCCGTACTCATACCTGTATAAACACAGGATGCTATGCGGCTATCCACGGAAACACCGAGAGCCTTTATGACCAGATAAATTATCTCACAGGCGGATGCACTGTCAGGCTCCACATAGGTTTCCTTCGCAAAATGCTTCGAGGACTCGTGGTGGTCGAGAGAAAGGTCAACTCTGTCGCCGTACTTTTCTCTTACTCCGTCACCCAAAAGCTTCATTTCTGCCACATCCACACTGACGACGAATTCCTCTTCGAAATTATCCGTCTCTATGCCCTCATAAAGATAAGCATACTTTTCGGGAATTTTATCGTTATTGAGAAGCTTCGCCCTTTTACCCATTTTTCTGAGAGCTCTCAGAAGTGCAAATCCACTGCCTAAGGTGTCACCGTCGGGATTGCTGTGAGTAAGAATGAGGATATTGTCAGCCTCTTTAAGTAAAGCTACTGCACGTGAAAACTCAATCTTCATCGTCTGCTCCTCTTTCGCTTCTGCCGTTTTCCAGCTTTTTAAACATATTGAAGCCCTGCTCAATAGAGTCATCAGCTATGAACTTAAGCTCGGGAGTTTTTCTCAGATGAAGGGCAGAGCCTACCTCTCTTCTGATGAAGCCTGTAGCCGCAGTGAGACCCTTGACGGCCTCCTTTGCAGAGTCTATACCCTTAATGTCGCTGACATAAACTTTGGCAAAGGAAGCGTCTGAGCTTACCTCTACACGGACTACCGTGAGCATTTTGCCCATAACTCTCGGGTCCTTGAGCTCTCTTATAACAGCAATAACCTCACGCTTTATATCTTCGGATACACGGTTAATTCTGAATCCTGCCATTATATTTCCTTTCCGAATAAGATACTAACCTTAAAGGATTAATCTCTGTATTCTTCCATAATGAATGCTTCGAAAATGTCGCCTTCCTTGATGTCGTTGAACTTATCAAGGCCGATACCGCATTCGAAGCCTGTCTGCACTTCCTTGACGTCATCCTTGAAACGGCGGAGTGAAGAAATAGAGTCTTCTGTGATAACGATACCGTCACGGACTACGCGGATGAGTGCGCTTCTCTGCACCTTACCTTCAAGCACATAGCTACCTGCAATCTTACCTGCAGAGGAAAGGTTCATAACTGTTCTTACCTCAGCCTTACCGAGGATAACCTCACGGAACTTGGGAGCGAGCATACCCTTCATAGCTGCTTCGATTTCCTCGATGCAGTCATAGATAA
>JAZNMU010000179.1:0-16383 GCA_045579865.1 Acutalibacteraceae bacterium | reverse complement strand
TGGTCATTGTGACCGTAGAGAAGTGTCTCACTTTTATGTAAGGGAGATTTTTTTATTATAATTTCATTTTCTTTTACTTCAATATCTGCACCGAATTTCGAAAGCTCCTCTTTCATCACGGCGCCTCTGTCGCTTTCCTTTATCTTAAGCCTTACCGTACCTGTAAGAGTAGCACCGTGGAGTACACAGGCGAGAGTCATAAGTATGGGAGCAAGGTCGGGACAGTCACTCACATCGAGAGCAGGTGTCCCCTCAGAAAGCATTTTAAAGTATTCCTTATACACTCTGTCACCCTGCAGAGTGTTTTCGCTAAGCCCCGTTACCGTCACATCTGAGCCTGTATAATTGAAAGCATCGGGAAATGCGGCATTCGAGCAGTCGCCCTCTACGGTAAATTTACCGTTTTTATATTTCTGTGAGCCCTTTATATAAAGGGTGTTTTCGTTTTCCCATTCTGCCTTCACACCGAAATCACGCATAGCCGAAAGAGTCATATTTATGTAGCTTCGGCTTTCGACTTTACCTGTAAGATAGATTCTGCTGTCGCCCTCACATAATGGAAGTGCAAAAAGCAGACCGCTTACAAACTGACTGCTCACATCGCCTCTTACAGTATAATCGCCTGAGCTGAGCCTTCCCTTAACTATGATTTTTCCGTCGGTACGACTGAAGCCAAGACCCTTTTCTTCGCAGAGCCTTTCATAAACCTCCATAGGTCTTTCCATAAGTCTGCCGTAGCCTGTGAAGCTGTGCTCACACTCTGACAGCAGTACCGGGGGAATAAAGAATCGCAGGGTACTTCCGCTTTCACGGGCAGGAAAAACCTTGCTTTCATCAATGCTTAAGGGCGAAATACCTCTGATTTTTACGGACTCCACACCTTTTTCGATTTCTGCCCCCATTTCCCGAAGGCAGTCAAGAGTAGCAAGAATATCCTCGGAATAGGCTACATTATCTATTACGCTTTCGCCCTCGGAAAGTCCCGCACAGATAAGCAGGCGGTGAGCCATACTCTTCGATGGAGGTGCGGTTATTTCACCTTTAAGAAGGCTTTTTTCTATTTTTACGTTCATTTTATCACTTACTTTTTCAGGTATTCAGAAAGGAAATCCGCAGCTCTTAAATAGCCGTCGGTGCCGAGACCTGTTATAGTTTTTACACAAGCAAGACGGATATAGCTTATTCTTCTGAATTCCTCTCTTTCCTCCACCTTAGAAATATGCACCTCTACGGTGGGAATGCCGACGGATTTTACTGCATCTAAAAGAGCTATACTCGTATGGGTATAGGCACCGGGATTAATGATTATACCGTCATAAACACCGTAAGCCTCCTGTATTTTATCCACCAGACAGCCCTCATGGTTTGACTGATAAAAGTCACAGGAAATATCTCTTTCACCGCAGTAGGTTTTTATTTTATTTACTAAATCCTCATAGGTTTCCCTACCGTAATGTGCAGGTTCTCTGATGCCGAGCATATTGAGATTGGGACCGTTTATAATAAAAAGTTTCATCCTAATTTCTCCGTTATTCTGCTGACGGCATTTTCTACCTTACCGTCAATTTCTATTTTTTCATCACAGGCGGAAAGGTAAATGTCATATCTTTCCTCATAACGTTTTTTCAGTGCTTCGAAGTCTCTCGAAAGCGGTCTGTCATCGGTGGGCATAATGTCCTCTAAAGGTCTGTCAAGGAAGAAAATCATACCGTTATGCTTTAAATATTCTACATTTTCCTGCCTTAAAACTGCTCCTCCGCCTGTGGCGATAACCAGACCGTTCTGCAAAGCGACCTTTTTAACTGCAACAGACTCAATATCACGGAAAAAGGCTTCACCCTTCTGAGCGAAGATGTCACTTATACATCCGTATTCATCTGTAATGATGTCATCGGTATCGGTGAAGGTTTTGCCCAGGCTTTCAGCTAAATCCTTGCCTACTGTGGTTTTACCGCTTCCCGGCATACCGATGAGAACAATGTTTCTCTTTTCGCTGAGTATTCTGCCGTATATTTCATCGGCTGTCTTTTCTACATCGAAGGCCTCACCCGTAAATATCTGTGAAGCAAGCACAGCCTGTGCCACCAGCATATAAAGACCGCACTCACACTTTATTCCCTGTCTTTCACAGTCGAGGGAAAGCTTCGTTTTAAGTGGATTATATACCGCATCAGTAACACCTTTTAAGTTTTTAAAAAGGGTCACATCCACTGCACTTTCGTCCGTATTAGGGTACATTCCGCAGGGAGTAGTGTTAATGATGTAGTCGCAGTCGCCGTGAAGAGAAAGGAGGTTTTCATAATTTACCTCTCCCCTTCTGCTGACGGTAATGATTTCTTTCGCTCCGAGAGAGTAAGCCACAGCCTTTGCTGTTTTCGCCGTACCTCCCGAGCCTAAAATCACTACCTTACTGCCCTCATAGGAAAGCCCCTGCTTTCCGATAAGCATTTTCATTCCGCCGAAGTCCGTGTTATAGCCGTAAAGTCTACCCTCACGGTTTACTATAGTATTGACTGCGCCTATCCTCTGAGCATCCTCACTGATAAAGTCAAGATAAGGAATAACGCTCTGCTTATAAGGAATAGTCACATTGATTCCGAGGAAATCCTTTGCCCTCATAAATGAGTCAAGGTCATTACCGGGTATTTCTTTTATTTCATAAGTATAATCGGCTAAACTTTCGTGTATGGGCCCCGAGAAGCTATGCCCTAATTTTTCGCCGATAAGTCCGTATTTCATTTATATCACATCTTTTAAGGTTTGAAATAATCCGTTCCGAAACGGCTGATAAGTAAATCGCAGAGAGTAAGTGCTGTCACGCTGTCTATAACGACTCTCGCTCTGTGGATAATAGCAGGGTCGTGTCTGCCCTCAATAAGAAGAGTTTCATTTGTCTTTTCTTTAAAGTTAATCGTTTCCTGCTTTTTATAAATTGAAGGTGTAGGCTTCACCGCACAGCGGAAGGTTATGGGCATACCGTTTGTAATGCCGCCGTTGATACCGCCGTTATTGTTCGTCCTTGTCTTAACGGTGCCGTCCTCACAGTAAAAGCTGTCGTTAGCCTCACTGCCCCTCATTTCACCGAAGGAGAAGCCTGCTCCGAATTCCACTCCCTTTACTGCGGGTACGGAAAAGAGTGTCCGGGAAAGCATACCCTCTACAGTGTCAAACCAGGGCTCACCCACACCTGACGGCATACCTGTAACCGCCGTGGAAAGGACACCGCCGATGCTGTCTCCGTCTTTTCTGCACTCTGCGATAAGTGCGGAGATTTCCTCTCTTTTCTTTTCGCAGAGAACGGGAATATCGAGTGTCTCTAACAAAGAGAAATCCTCTTCATAGTTTTCGAACTTTCTGTCCTCAATATCACCGCATCGGGAAATATGGGTAGCTATCTTAACGCCTTTACCTTCAAGTGCCTTTAATGCTATGGCGCCTGCGGCAACTAAAGGTGCCGTAAGTCTGCCTGAAAAATGTCCGCCGCCTCTGTAATCCTGATAACCGCCGTATTTACACTCGGCAGTATAATCTGCGTGAGAAGGACGGGCGAGGTCTTTCGTTTTCGAATAGTCCTTACTTTTCGTGTCTGCGTTTTCTATCATAAGACAGATGGGTGTACCTGTAGTTCTGCCCTCGAAAACACCGCTGAGTATTTTCACTTCGTCCTTTTCTCTTCTGGCTGTAGAAAGTGCATTTATGCCCTTTCTCTTTTCCATCTGAGATAATATGAATTTTTCGTCGATTTCTATTCCCGGTGAAATGCCGTCGATTACACAGCCTATAGCCTCGCCGTGACTTTCACCGAAAAGAGTTATGCTAAGGGAATTGCCGAAAGTGTTTTTCATTTTTAATCCCCCTTTTATATCAGTTTCATTAATTCTTCTGTGTTTGTATTTATGAATTCAAAGCTACCGATTTCACGGCAGAAAACAGCCGTTATACCCTTTATATTGCTCTTTTTATCGTGGTAGAGTGCTTCCCTTACCTTTTCTCTGTCAAAGGGATACGACACGGGAAGGCCTGTTTTTTTCAGTGCAGAGATAACTCTGTCCTTAATACTGTCACTGCACATCGGTATCATACCGAGAGCTACACATTCTCCGTGATAAAGCTCACCGAAGGGCACCGAGGCCTCTATGCCGTGACCGAGAGTATGTCCGAAATTAAGCACCTTACGAAGTCCTGTCTCCTTTTCGTCCTCCTCGACCACCCTTTTTTTCACTCTGAGAGAACGCTCGATTACTTCATCTTTTCTCTCCTCTGCCTCACCCTTTTCGAAAATCTCAAAAAGCTCCTTATCCATTGTAAGGCCCATTTTCATCGCTTCGGCAAGACCGTTTTTAAGGTGTCTTTCGGGAAGGGTCGAAAGAACATCAGGGTCGATAATAACCTTTTTCGGCTGATGAAAAGCACCGATGATGTTTTTTATTTTGCCCAGGTCAATGGCTGTCTTGCCTCCTATGGAGGAGTCCACCTGTGAAAGAAGAGTGGTGGGAATATTATAAAAGTCAATTCCTCTCATATAAGTAGCGGCGGCAAAGCCCGCCATATCGCCCGTAACGCCTCCGCCTACGGCAATAACTGCATCCTTGCGTGTGAAGGATAAATCCATAAGAGTTTCACATATCTGACGGTAGGTGTCGAAATTTTTACTTGCTTCGCCCTGAGGAAAAACGAAAACACTACTATTTGCGAAAGCATCAGCGACAGTTTTCACATATTCTTCAGGTACACCCGAATCCGTAACGATAAGAACCTTTCTGTCCGCATCTATCCCGAGGAGCTTGCCCGCCTTTTTTATTGCTCCTCTTTCAAGGATTATATCGTAGGATTTTTCGCCTAAGTTAATGGGTATAATCATTATTTATCACTCAAATCTTTGAATTATCTTTATAGGTACCTATCATTTTAAGACGGTCACAGCAGTCGGAAAGCTCGTCGAGCATATATCTGCCGCGACGTGTCTGTAAATCGCCCTCGATTTCCACATAGAAATAATAGGTCCAGATAAGGTCCTTCATAGCACGGCTTTTTATAGAGCGCATAGAATAACCGTGGTGACCGATTACATTAATAGCGTGAGCCAGAGCACCTGCCTTATCAGGTACGGTGAAAACGATAATGCTGTGGTCTCTCTTTTCCGTGCAGAGTGTACGGGAAAGAACCACAAAACGGGTAGTATTATCACTTGCCTCGTTTATGTTTTCTCTGATCACCTTAAGTCCGTAGAGTTCAGCCGTCTCTCTGCTTGCGATAGCGGCAAGAGTTTTATCTGACGTATCTGCCACCAATTTCGCCGCTCTGGCGGTGTTTTCACAGCTTTCGGATTTATAGCCCTGATTTCTGATGTAGGAAGCGCACTGGTCGAGGGCCTGCTGATGGCTGATAACCTTAACGATGTCCTTTTCTGTCGCCTCGGGTGTACCGATAAGATTATGACGGATGTCGAGGCTGTAAAGGCCGTTCACATAAAGTGAGCCCGAAAAGATAAGATCGATAACCTGTCCTACCTCACCTGCTCTGCTGTTTTCTATGGGAAGAACTGCGCAGTCGCACTCACCCTTTTCCACTGCCTCATAAGCAGCTTTAAAGTCGGGATAGGATATTCTCTTTCCGTCAGGAAAAATTCTGCCTGCGGCTATGTGAGCGAAGGCACCCTCCACACCGCTGTAGGCTACATTTGCACCCTCTAAAATACGGTGCTGATACCTTTTGGAAATATCCATGGTACCTTTCATAAAGGAAACATAAAAATCCTTTATTTCTTCATTTTCTATATACTCAAGATTTTTATTTATAAGAAAGTCTTCTCTCGCTCCGTCAAAAACGGGAAGACCTCTTTCCTTTTTATATTCGGCTACCTCTCTGACCGCCGCCATTCTCTTTTCGAAAAGTGCGGCTATTTCTTTATCTGTTTCGCCGATTATTTCTCTTGCTTTATTAAGCTTATCCATAAGAGTTCTCCTTTAAATAAGGTGGTATTCCTTCGCAAGTTCTCTGAATGCGGGAAGTGATTTCTTAATCATTTCAGTGGAAACACAGTAGGAAAGTCTCACATAGCCCGGGAAGCCGAAGGAGTCACTGGGCACTAAAAGCAGATCGTATTTCTTCGCCTTTTCGCAGAAGGACTCCGCACTTTCCTCGGGAGATTTCATAAAGAGATAAAATGCACCGTCAGGCTTAGCGGTTTTAAAGCCAAGCTCAGAGAAGGCATCAAGAAGAATATCTCTGTTCATTTTATAGACAGAAACATCACTTGTCTTGCCCACGCATTTACGGATAAGGAACTGCATAAGTGAGGGGGCGCACACATAGCCGAGGGCTCTGCCCGCACCGCATACTGACTTATAAATAAGCTCGAAATTGCACACCTCGTCGGGAACGAGAATATAACCGATTCTGTCACCGGGAAGGGAAAGAGATTTGGAATAGGAATAGCAGACAAGTGTATTATCATAGTATTTGGTGAGGTAAGGAACCTTCACGTCGCCGTAAACGAGCTCTCTGTAGGGCTCATCAGAGATAAGGAAAATCTCTTTACCGTACTCCTTCTGCTTTTCATTCATAATACGGCAAAGCTCAACCACAGTCTCCTCGCTGATAACCACACCTGAGGGGTTATTGGGAGAGTTTACTACTACAGCTTTAGTCTTGGGTGTGATTGCCTTTTCGAAAGCGTCAAGATCAATCTGCAGATCCTCTGCCTTACATTTAACCTCTACAGGAACGGCACCTGCTGACTCGATGAAAACCTTATACTCAGGGAAATAGGGAGCGAAGATGATTATCTCGTCGTCCTTTTCGGTAAGAGCCTTGAAGCAGATGGAAAGAGATGCGGCTGCACCTGCTGTCATATAGAAATTCTTGAATGAAAAGGCTGTGCCGAAGCGCTTATTAAGGTCGTCAGCTATAGCCTGTCGAGTATCGTTATCGCCTACGGCAGAAGTGTAGCCGTGGAGCACTGTGGAGTCAAGAGTTTCCGTCAGCTCGCAGATAGTTTCATTCACCACATCAGGAGCGGGAACACTGGGGTTACCGAGGCTGTAGTCGTAGACATTTTCTGCGCCGATTTCAGCCTTTCTCTTTTTACCGTATTCAAATATTTCTCTGATAACGGAGCTTTTCGCACCGAGGTCATACATTTTTTCATTTACCATAATTATCACCGTCTTTAATTAATTAAAATATCAGCACGCTAAAGTGCATAATGATAAATTATACACCTGTGAAATAGAATCGTCAATAAAAATACTGTGATTTCATATAAAAAGATTAAAAATTAGTATAAATTTTCAAATCTCAGACAGAGAACACTTAACACGTGTCTATGTTTAATTTCGCTTTAATTGTTTAAAGTTTTAAAGATTTAAATTGTGAATATTTTAGCACAGCGAAAATGGTTTGTCAAGTGGAATTATTAAAAAATATTAGAAACCTCTCCGGCATCCGCCTCCCCTTTCAGGGCGAAGCTTTGCGATGCGGCACCTGCGGTGCTATTAAAAACCTCTCCGTCTGCTCCCGTCGGTCGCATCCACCTCTCCTTTCAGGCGAGGCTTAATCAAGCTCTCTGAAAGAGTAAGTGTCACGAAGTGACTGAGAGAAAAAATTTTTCTCAAAATTTTTTCAAAAAACCTATTGACAACCGAAAAATCTTATGCTATTATAAAGGTACGATAATGATAATGATTATCATTATTAAATACAAACGATTGGAGCGGAACTTATGTCAACACTCAAATCCAGTAAGCAACGGGATGCAGTGCTGGCAAACCTACAGTCACGGTACGATCATCCGACTGCAGAGGACGTCTTCCTCTCGGTCAAAGAAGTAATCCCCTCTATCAGTCTTGCCACAGTGTACAGGAACCTGAAGCTATTAGAAAGCGAAGGCTTAATCCTGAAAATCCCCACCGGTGACAGCGACAGATTTGACGGACACACTCACGGTCACTACCACCTGACCTGCCTCGGCTGCAGAAGGGTTGTTGATCTGGATATCGACCCGGGAGTTAATCTTGACGCACTCCCCCGCGACTTTGACGGTACTGTAACATCTCACTCTCTGATGTTCTACGGCATCTGCCCCGATTGCAAAAACTCAAATAAAAAATAATAATCTTGGAGGAAAGAAAAATGAAAAAGTATTATTGCCCCGTATGCGGTTATGAAAGTGACGAAAAAATCGATGTATGCCCCATCTGCAAAGCTAAGATGAAGGAAAGAGAAGAAGGCGCAGGTATGACCTGGGCAGCTGAACACATCCTCGGCGTAGGCAAGGAAGCTAACGTTCCCGAAGAAATCATCATGGGTCTTCGTGACAACTTCAACGGCGAATGCTCAGAAGTAGGTATGTATCTCGCTATGGCAAGAGTAGCTCACAGAGAGGGCTACCCCGAAATCGGTCTCTACTGGGAAAAGGCAGCTTACGAAGAAGCAGAACACGCTGCTAAGTTCGCTGAGCTTCTCGGTGAAGTAGTAACCGACAGCACAAAGAAAAACCTCGAAATGAGAGTTGCCGCTGAAAACGGTGCTACTCAGGGCAAATTCGACCTTGCTAAAATGGCTAAGGAGCTCGGTCTCGACGCTATCCACGACACCGTTCACGAAATGGCTCGTGACGAAGCAAGACACGGCAAGGCATTCGAAGGTCTTCTTAACAGATATTTTGGTTAATTGTTAACCCTTGGCTGACACGGCTCGCCGTGTCCATACATAAAAAAACAATTCAAGGGGATGCGATTTTTACCGTATCCCCTGTTTTTATAAAAAAGGAGTGGAATTTATGTTCGATTATACCATCTGCAAATGTAAACAGGTAAGTTTCTTCGATGTGGAAGACGCACTTAATAAGTTTGATAAATTCGAAGATGTGGAAAAAGCCTTCAAAGGTGTACAGAAAATCACCCATTGTTCTACAGGCTGTGGCGGTTGTCACGACAAGATAATGGATGCAATTTCAGAAATTATGACTAAGCGCCGTCCATACTGACAAAATTATAATCGGACAGCCACAAAAAATTTAACGGAGGTAATATTATGAATAAATACACTTGTCCTTGCGGATATGTTTACGATCCGGCTCTCGGTGATCCTGATAACGGCGTAGCTCCCGGCACTGCTTGGGAAGATGTACCCGAAGATTGGGAATGCCCCGTTTGCGGTCTCGGTAAGGATGTATTTGAAGAGGAATAATATTTCGGTAAAGAGTGGCAGTGCTGTCACTCTTTCAGTTTTATATGTATTTTTTTAAAAGCACACGAACCCCTTTCACCCTTAGCGAAAGAGGTTCGTGTGCTTTTTTAGTGTATGGATTAGGGGAGATTAGGAAAGTTTATAACACGGAGATTGCGTCGCTTATGGTCTTTTCGAGTGCTTCCCTACCGTATTTATCGACCTCAGCCTTATTCTTTTCACCGTGGGTAAGACAGCCGGCACCGCCGATACATCCGCCGACACAGGCCATACCCTCAATGAAATTGGCATTGAGAACATCCTTGCTCTTTTTAAGAAGTGCCATACGGCATTCATCTATGCCGTCACAGGCGATGGGTTTAAGGTCAAAATCTATCTTCTGCTCGATAAGGCCCTGTTTTACCGCATCGGTAAGACCGCCTGAGCGGGCAAAAATTCTGCCGAAATAGGAAGCATTATCCAGAACGTCTTCCTCGAGTGTGGTTATATCTATATTACGGCTGTCGTAAAGCGCCTGAAGCTCCTCAAAGGTAAGCACCGCATCCACATAAGGCTTTACTGTTTCCAGCTGTGCCTCTGCCTTTTTGGCAGTACAGGGTCCGATAAAGACTATTTTTGCAGTTGCATCAGTTTCCTTTATATATTTTGCCAGAGTCGCCATAGGTGAAAGGTTATGGGACACCAGAGGCAGCAGCTTCGGGAAAGCCGATTTCACATACTGCACAAAAGCAGGACAGCAGGAGCTTGTAAGGAAGCCCTTCTCCGCAAGCTCTCTTGACTCAGCATGTGCTACCATATCAGCACCGAGAGCCGCTTCAACCACGGTGAAAAATCCGAGTTCTTTCAGACCCGAAATAACCTGACCGAGCTTAGCATAAGTGAACTGACTGGAAATAGAAGGGGCAACCATAGCATAAACCTTGTAATTCTTATTGTTTTCGCTCTTTTTGATAATGTCAATAACATTGAGAATAAAGGATTTGTCCGTTATGGCGCCGAAGGGACACTGGTAAACACAGGCACCGCACTGTATACACTTCTCGTTATCAATAGAAGCGGCATTTTCTTCGTTAATCTTGATTGCCTTCACTTTACAGGAAACCTGACAGGGTCTTTTTCTGTTAACGATAGCGGCAAAAGGACATACCTTGGCACACTGACCGCATTCCACGCACTTGGATTTATCTATATGAGCCACGTGGTTATGGTCGAAGGTGAGAGCACCCTTTTTACACACATCCTCGCATCTGTGAGCAAGACATCCGCGGCAGGACTCAGTTACCACATAACCTGCAGCAGGACATTCGTCACAGGCGATATCTATTACCTGAATTACATTATCATTGTCACTTTCAGCACCCATAGCCAGCTTTACTCTTTCAGCCAGGATAGCTCTTTCCTTATACACACAGCAACGCATGGTGGAGGTTTTGCCGGGAACGATGATTTTAGGAATATCGAGAACATTCTGTAAAAGAGTATCGTTCCACGCCTGAGAAGCCACCTCACGAAGTACTTTATATTTTAAATGCTGAACTTTTGTATCAAATTTTCTCATTTTAGCTCCTTGGTTTTCAATCTTTTAAAAATAGCTTACTTTAATCCTTTTTCCCATCTTTTTAAGACATTCGGAAAGCTCCTGGACAAGATTCATCTTTATGCTGAAATTAATGGGAAGGTCAGGATTCTGATGGGCGGGGTTAATAGCTCTGCCCACATAGAAATTTATATCTGTAGCTTCCTCGAAAAGAAGTCTGCTTATCAGAGAAGCACCGTCACGCTTAAAGCTCCAGTGCTCATAGAATTCATTGTCGCCCAGATAGTCCTTAGCGTATTCGAGCACCTTGTTCACAGTGATAACACCCTCCGTAACCAGGTCAACGCCCTCAATCTCCGCAATAGGCGGAACATCACTTTTTTCGAAGTTAAGGGTAGCTCTGAGCTCTTTGCCGAGATACTTAGCCGCTATGGATGAAGTAGTACCTCCGCAGATGATATGCTTTCCTTCCTTAGAGAAGAAAAGAGACATCATACGGTCAGCATCGTCACGGTTTGAGGGTGGGCCGAAGAGCATATTCATCGGCTCTCTTTTTCTTATTCTTACCACACAGGCTGTGGCATCATCACCGGGCTTATTTGCATAAAGCTTGTTACACTCATCAACTATCATAGTTGAAAGTGTTTTGGCAGTATAACCTGCCGGAACAATGGTTTCAATAAAATCGATAATATCTTCGCGCTTCCAACCAAAATTATACATCATACCGATACCTGCGTGAGGACAACCGTCACTCATTGCCACGAAAATATCATTTTCCTGTAATTTCAGCACAGTTCTGAAAATTTTCTTGCCGCCGATATTCATTTCCGTTTTCGGATAATCATAGTTTTTTTCGTCACGGATAACTATTACATGAGGATTATCGTACTGTATAATTTCGGCAGTATCATTATTTTTCAGATGAATAATGGTGAAGGTGGAATATGCCACTCCCCTGACTGAGCATACGGGAAGGGTGGCGGCAATAGTGGAAACGCATTCCTCAATGGGAAGACCCTCAGCCATCATTGTTGAAATGATTTTCGAGGTGAGAGTAGAAAGAATACTCGCCTTAACGCCGCTTCCCAGACCGTCCGCAAGAACAATAACTGAGGAGTTTTCACTCTCCTCTACTACGTCCACATGGTCGCCGCAAAGCTCTTCACCGAAATGATTTATACTCTTATATCCGATGTCTGCACATAAATCATTCATCAGTTATCGACTCCTTCAGCTTGGCAAGTGCAATTTTTGTTTCGGCTGCCGTTTCGCCTAAAAGTGAAGCAATTTCCTGAACAATTCTCATCTGCTTATCAACCACCTTGTCGGCAACCTCTATGGTCTTACGGCTGATGTTTTCCTTTCTTTCGCGCTCATATTCCTCATCGGTAACATCACGCATAATACCTACCAGAAGATGAGACTCTTTATCGTAAACGATGGTCTGCTCCACATATCTCTTATATTCGGCAAGATAAACTCTCTGATCCTTTACATCCTTGCCGCTTGAAATAACATTCATAAATACGGTAGGATCGAGAATGCGGATAACCTGATCGCCTAAAATATCAGAAGCTGAGCGGATATTCATAATCTTTCTCGCCGCTTCATTTATCTGCTGAACCTCGAGATTTTCGTTAAGAACAATAAGACCGTTAGGCGTATTTTTAACGATGGTATCTGAGAAGTTTTCGGCCTTATCCTTAAGGAAGGGAAGACACATTGAAATTTCAGCCTTGCCCTGACAGATAGCAATTGCCTTTTCTCGGCAGGTATTATATCCGCAGGAGCCGCAGTTAAGCTCGTCGGCAGGCTTGAATTTACCCATCTGACGCAGAGCGCCTGCAATCTCAATGTCTGTAGGCATAGGAAGCTTAGGCTCAATATATTTGATGAACTTTTTCAGCTCTGAGGATCTGGGCTGAAGTACATCAAAATCCTTACTGCCCGCATAGGATGCAACCTCAAGATAGTCCTTTATATTAGAATCGTGATGATATTTCTCGATAACGGGACCGCCTACACAGCTGCCGGAACAGGATGACATTTCGATAAAGCATTTGTGTATTTTACCTTTTTCGATATCCCTTAAAACAGACATACAGTTTTCAACACCGTCAATGGCAACATAGGTATACTTGCTGTTTTCTTTCATTGTTTTAAGAACACCGCCGGTAGTGGGGAAGAAACGTGCACGGCTGTACTCGTTATAATCCATTTCCGGTTCGAGTACAATTCTCTCTTCTTTCATCCATTCCGTAAGCTCTTCAAAGGTAAGAACTGCATCAACGATGCCTTTATAATGGTCTGCCTCGTCCTTTTTGGCCACACAGGGACCTACAAAGACGGTTTTCGCATCAGGATATCTCTTTTTGATATCCATACAGTGTGCCTGCATAGGAGACATCACATCGGCCAGATATTCGATACATGAAGGAAAATGCCTCTGAATAAGAAGATTTATCGAATGACAGCAGGAAGAAATAACCACATCCCTCTCCTCTTCTTCGAGCATTCTTTCATATTCATTTTTTACTATGGTAGCACCGATAGCGGTTTCCTCCACATCGTAAAAGCCCATTTTCTTAAGCGCTTTTCTCATAGAGTCAATACCTGCACCGTCATAGTTAGCGATGAAAGACGGGGCCAAAGAAGCAATAACAGGTTCACCGCTCTGGATAAACACCTTTACCTTTTCCGTCTCATCGACTATCTGCTTGGCATTCTGAGGGCATACAACAAAGCACTGACCGCAAAGAATGCATTCATCCTCTATAATATGTGCCTGATTACCTGAAAAGCGGATAGCTTTTACAGGACAGTGGCGGATACATTTATAACAGTTTTTACAGTTTGATTTTTTTAAAGTAAGACAGTTGGACATTTAATGTCAACCCCTTTCTTTATCTATTACGTCAATTACGTTTTCCTTGAAAAATTCTTTGAAGCCTTCCTTAGTAACACCGGTGTGGACTTCGTCATCAATCTGAACGGTAACACCCACACGGTTACACTTTCCGATGCAGAAGCTTCCCGCAAGGGTAATTTCATCTTCAAGATGATTTTCGGCCACGGCATTCTGAAAAAGCTCCACAATTTCAGGCGAACCTTTAATATGGCAGGAACTGCCGACACAAACCTGAATTATCATTCCTTACACCTTCGCCATAACTTCGTTTGAGAAAAATTCTTCCACAGTTTCGGGAGTTACCGAATGGAAAACTTCGTCAACGGTAACACATACACCCTGCTGACATTTACCCATACAGAAGGTGCCTCCGAGTTCAACCCTGTCACCGAGGTCATTTTCTTTGATAAGTCGCTGGAGCTCACCTACTACCTGACGTGAACCCTTGATATGGCATGAGGAACCGATACATACTGTAATTTTCATTTTTTAACTCTCCTTTAAATTATTTAAAATCCGAAATATTAACCAGTGAAAGAAGATATTCTCTTTCCTTTTTATTACCCTTTGCTGACTGTGATGCAGAGACTATAGGTATCCACTTGTGAACATACTTTGGAGCGATGTCACTCCTTTGGCAGAAAAGTTTCAGATATTTATCCGCACCTTCCGCATCTCCGCACAGACGAAACTTAAGATATGTTACTGCCGCATCGGCTGAGGCATTACCCTGTGTAGCGTTAGCCCAGTCGATGATATATGCTTTACCGTCATCACCGATAATTATGTTTGAAGGATTGAAATCGCCGTGGCACATCTTGCTGTGTTTGGGCATATCCTCAAGTTTTGTATGAAATTCGAAACGTGTGGTGGCATCAAGGTCTGACTGACATATTTCCCTGTTCAGCTTGTCCTTCATCTTGTCAAGAAGAGGATTTACCTTCGAATGAACATCCAGCTGAAGATCAACGAGCATTTCAATATATATGTCTTTATTCTCTTTATCTTCATCCATCAGCTGCTGAAGTGTTCTGCCTTTTATATAATCAGAAACTATGGCCCATTTACCGTCAACCGTAGTAATTTCACGGACACGGGGAACATTAAGACCAGTTTCTTCTGCTCTTGCCTGATTAAGTGCCTCTGAAATAACATCTGCTTTCGAATAATCGTCATTGAATACTTTTATGCAGGCGTCGCCGTCACGGTAAACTGTTTTGTCATTTCTTACTGCAATTACCCTGTCAAGTTTCATTTTGCCCTTCTCCTTTTCCTGCTGCAAGCAAATTCACAAATCAATATTTATCCTACGATATGTTTACCGTCATCTGATTAACTGATTCTGTAAATATGCCAATGATAAGGCTAAATTTTCCTGCTTGATACTCACATCTTCCGGCAGCTTCAGAGTACAGGGTGACAGATTCCATATAGCCTTAACGCCGTTACCTGTCATAATATCACAGACAGACTGAGCAGAGGCTGAGCTGACTGCTATGATTCCGATTTTAACGTTATTTTCCTTAATGTATGAAACCATATCCTTTTCGAAGGTGTCGCTGCCAAGGTCAAAGCCCGCAGAAATACTTACTCCGTATTCTCCGAAGCCCTCATATTCGAGCAGAGCTTTACCTAAATATCCATCACCTGCCACTACTGCAGAGGTAGTATTTGTCATACTGAAAAATTTTTCAAGATCGCTTATGAGAACCTTTATATTGTAACCGACCTTTGGTTTTCCCGATGCAGTTACAAAGGCAAGATCCTTTCTTACCTGCACCTCTCCCAAAGAAAGTCCGTTTGCAATGGTCGAAGCAGAAATAAACTCATCCGTTCCGCTATAAACTGATTTAAGGTAAGCAAAATATCGGGGCAATCTGCCTAATGTAGCTTTAGAAATATTATATGCTTCCAACAGTTTAACCTCCCTTTATATTAAACAATCCGATTGTCAACCTGACTCACTGTATATTCTATCAAAAATGCTCCGCTTTGGGAATTATAAGAATGTTATATCGGTATTATACATATAGATATAACGTTTATCGATAAAAAAGAGAACTGCCCGACGGACAGTTCAGAAATTATTTCTAAGATGTTTACGCTTGGAATCGCAAAGCTCGGTAATAAACATTTTATCGAGCTTTGTGAGTTTGTAACCGTTTTTATAAATCAGGACATCTTTATATATCTTTTTATTTTCCACACATTTTTTCTGCACCAGATTATAGCGGTCCAGAACCTTCTGAGGTGCGGGAGATACCCACATAAATGTGTCGGAATTTTCCGTCAGTAAATCAAACTGACTGGCTCTTTCGAAAATAAAAATGCGTCGGTCTATATTATCGGGAAGCTCCTCCTTGACAACCTTTGACAAAGGCAGTGAAGGTACATAGGGGTCAGCGTGTGCTATTTCAATATAATCCTTTAAATCCTCAAAGGTGATTTCTTCGAGCTCTGCCAGCGGACTGTCGGCACTCATAATAAGGCTGTAGGAAAACTCCGTTATCATTTCGTAAGAAAGACCTTTTTCTTCGAGCATAGATTTGAAATATTTGTCATAATTTTCAGCATAACGGATTATGCCCAGCTTATAATCGTGATTCAGAATATTATTTATGGTTCGCTGAGAATTGGTTTCTTTGTAAAAAATTTCGGTAGCTTCGGAGGAAAGAGCTTTTGAAAACTGTGCAAAAGCCTCTGAAATATAACAAGTCGGATCGTAGCCATGTCGTTCTGTGAG
>JAZNMU010000178.1:0-22583 GCA_045579865.1 Acutalibacteraceae bacterium | reverse complement strand
GTCGGCATCTTCCGCTACGCTTCCGCCTGATGAACCGCCTTTTTTCTTTTCGGCAGCCGCATTACGCTCGATTTCATCCATAATTTCATCATCGTATTCTGCATTTTCCTGTTCCTTGATGAAATTAACTATTTTCTCGATTTCATCATCTGAAAGGTAAGCCCCCTGAATTCTGACAGGCTTCGAAATACCCACAGGACTGAAGAGCATATCACCGTTACCGAGAGACATCTCGGCACCGATACAGTCGAGAACTGTACGTGAGTCAGCCTGTGGAGAAACGGAAAGTGAAAGTCTCGACGGAATGTTAGCTTTGATAAGACCTGTGATAACGTCAACGGAAGGTCTCTGTGTAGCCACAACAAGGTGCATACCCGCAGCTCTTGCCTTCTGAGCAAGACGGCAGATGGAGTCTTCAACCTCTTTCGGTGAAACCATCATAAGGTCATTAAGCTCATCGATGAAAATAACAATCTGAGGCATATACTGAAGCTCAGGATGGTCCTTGATGTATTTATTGAATGCACCAATGTCACGGACACCGCACTGAGCGAAGGTCTTATATCGGTTATCCATCTCACTTACCGCCCAGGCAAGAGAGCCTGCCGCCTTCCTTGCATCAGTAATAACAGGTACAAGAAGATGGGGTATTCCGTTATACACGGTAAATTCGACCTGCTTCGGGTCAATCATAAGAAGTTTAACTTCTGAAGGTGTAGCATTGTAAAGAATACTTGCTATCATACCGTTAAGGCAGACGGATTTACCTGAGCCTGTGGTACCTGCAATAAGAAGATGGGGCATCTTTGAAAGGTCAGCACAGTTAATATTACCTGCGATGTCCTTACCGAGAGCAACAGTAAGAAGTTTACCGTTATGCTTTTTGTATTCGGCAGAGGCAATAATCTCTCTCAGGGTTACGGTTGAACGGGTTTTATTGGGAACCTCGATGCCCACAGCAGATTTTCCCGGAATAGGTGCTTCTATTCTTACACCCGATGCAGCAAGACCGAGAGCGATATCGTCAATAAGGTTGATAATCTTACTGATTTTCACACCCGGTGCAGGTGAAAGCTCATATCTTGTAACAGAAGGTCCGCGTGAAACACCGATAAGCGTGGTTTCCACGCCGAAGGATTTAAGAACATCCACGAGCTTCTTTGCAGTAACTCTCATTTCACTTGCGAAGTCTTCATCGTTACCGAAAACAGGCTCATTCAGACACTCAATAGGCGGAAGCTTGTATTCTTTTTTAACCTTTTTCTTTTCTTCTTTATAGGATGAAACATCCTCCATGTTCTTTTTCAGCTTGGCGTTTGCAGTTTTGATAGCATCCTTGACTATTTCAGAAGCATCAGCTGAAAGCGTATCGTCATCGGGAATGAATTCATCCAGATTTTCCTCAGTAACTTCACTGAGAGGAATATCATTCTCTGTATCCGCTTCGATTATTTCTTCTTTCGCTGCAGGAGCCACGGGACGTGTTCTTCTGGGTGAAGATATAAAGTCGATTTCGAACTTTTCCTCCTGAGGAGCTGACTTCGGTGTTTCACCGTCAGCATAGGTAAAAATCTGATCCTTCGGCTTGAAGGGTTTAAGAGGTCTCAGAGGCTTGCCTGTTTCTCTGTCAATGGGGTCATATTCAATTTCGGTTTCATTGAAATCGAAGCTTTCGGGAATATTATTCTGTTGTTCGAGTTCAGCTTTTTCCGCTTCAAGACGTTTCTGCTCTTCGAGCATAGCGAGCTTCTGCTGTTTTTTCTCAGCACGGAGAACAGCTCTTTCATCTCTTTTGATTTTTAATTCTTCCTTAGATGAGTCGAATTTTTCCTTACCGCCGTTTATGGTAGCGGAAACTGTATCACCGAAGGTGTTTATATCAATATTGAGATGGAAGAAAAGACTCACAAGGAATACGACAATTACTATAACAAAACCGCCTGCCTTACCGCAGGTAAATAACGCTGTGCCTCCGAAAAGAGCGCCAAGAATACCGCCGCTGAAGGAAAATACACCCGTACCGATATTCCACGAAGTTTTTGCCGCATCAAAAAGCTGGAGCTTCCACTCATCGAAACCGCCCTGAGCGATTGAGAAATTGATAAGATGAATTATCGAACAAAGAGTAGACACTGCAAAGAAGCCCGAAATATTGGTAATAAGAAGGCTTTTTTTAAGATTTCCCAAAGCGAGTCTTATTCCGATTACAATAATCTGTACAACCAACAGATAAAGACTCAGACCGAAAACGGAAAACAGCAGTCCGCGAAGCTTTTCCCAGAGGTTATATCCTGGTATAAAAGCAATACATCCGAGGAATATGCCGCCAATAATATATGAAAGCATAATGGCGTTATGATATCTTTCAGAAAAAGGCTGAGAGTAGTTCTTGTTTTTGCCTACATATTTTGAATTGGATTTTGCACTTGATTTTGCAGTGCTTTTTGTCTTTCCTTTTTTAGAAGAGGAAGACTTTTTAGAAGTAGTTTTATTATTTGCCATTTAACATTTTCCCCTTTAGTTATTTCAGTACAAACGAAAGCACACAGAAGGCAGTACCGAGAACACCGCCGTATACTGCAAAGAAAGCAAAAATACGTCTGATATTGATTTTGCTCATAGCAGTAACCACAAATGCACTCATAAGTGCTGCAGATGCAATACAAATTACAAACATTATCGGATTTACAATAATATCCGAAAGAAGAAAACGGATGATTTTTACTGCATTAACAATCAGCATCTGAGGTGCAATATACAGATAAATCTCTCTGATAATTACCTTTGATTCCACATCGCAGATAAGCATATTGGTGCCGGCGGAAGAAAAGTGCGAAATACCCGGAATAACGTATGAAACAATCTGATATACAGAGGTACGGATTACGGTTTTCATATCAGCACTTCTTTTGGTGACCGAATATCCCTGTCGGGTATACCACATAGAAACAACCAGCACAAGTGAACCGATTACAGTTGCAAATGCTACGAGCAAAATATTGCTTCTGATAAGAAAATCATCGAAAAGGTCACAAAGGAGTTTACCTTCATTTACAGGTACGAACAAAATAACTGTAGGAATAAGAGAAATCAAAAGGCTTTTCATAAGCTTTCTGTAATTCGTCAGTTTTTTATCCTTATTGAAAATTGATTTCAGACCCGAAAAATAAATCCTTCTGAGAAATATAAAAATCACAACCGAAAAAGCTACCGACATAACGGAATAATATAACCCAAGGACGTTTTTATCGGTTGAAAAATCAACAATGCCATTGATAAAAGACAAATGTGCACCTGAGGATACAGGTAATGGAAAGGCTGCGCCGCAAACAAGCGAGATAATTAATATTTTTATGTACTCAATCATTTTTTACCTCCATATATCTCAACTGTATTAACACGAAATATGCTGTTAAACTTAAATTTTATTATAGCATACAACTGACAAATTAACAAGAGTAAAATGAAAAAAAGGAGAGTTTTCACTCTCCTTATAAAGCTATTGTGCCGTAACTCCGATTATCGCATCATATTTGCCGTATATCCAACAGTCGTTGACCTGTTCGTTGACAATTGAAATATTTGACACTTCTATGGTCTGCGTCCCTCTGGCTAACAGAGATAAACTTGAAACATTGATTTCAACCTGTATATCATCAGCAGTTATTTTGTCAAGACTTTTTTTGGGTCCAATAACTACAACACTGTCAAAATTACTTCGTGAGGTGTCAACGGAATAACTGAAACCATCAACCTGATTGAGAAGAACGACCTTTCCGTCAGTAATATCTAAGGTCTTTTTACTCATGGACGACATATCCACCGTGACCTCAAACTCACCAAAGGAAGTATCAATACCCGGCTTTTTGAATTTTTCGTCAATCTCAAATGAAAATCTGTTGACTTTATTGAGAAGATTTCTGAAATCCACGGTACCTACGGTTATAAAGTCGTAATCCTCACTTTCTGCAGGATTATACGTTACCTTCAGTTCAGAAGGTGTAATTTTAACCTTGGGAGGATTTTCAGTAAAATACGCAGGCTGATTAATAAACTTCACCTGAGTCGGTACACTCTTTGTAACATAAACAGGTATGGTAACAGTCGCCGGATTTGATTCATCATTTATATTTTCGCAAACCAGATATTTCTCGTAACGTTTGCTCTCAAGCTCATATGAAATATCAGCAGGGATAACTTTCGCCTGAGTCAGAGGTAGCTCGTCTTCAATAACATACCCCTCAAAATATACCTTTGTCATTTTATTGAGAATCGTAGCAGGACCCGTAACCTCGACAGTACTCACAGAAGGAACAGGCTGTCCGACGACATATTCCCCTTCTGCAAGAGTATCAGTCTCATTGGTTATTCTCGCCTCAACATCAAAGGTTCCCGTCATTTTTCGGTCGTAATACACCGAGATAGTAGACGGCGAAACCGAAGTTATCTCCACATCTGATAAATCTCCTGTCTCCGAAGCCTTAACAGTAAGATTGAGAATTTTATATCCTGCAGAGTCAATGTAACCGCCTGATGCTTCAACAACAATATCATCCTTAGAAAGAGCATAAGTATTGATGTTATAGGCTTTACCGCTGACTACAACCTCAGCAAAAAGCTCCTCCTGACCGGTAAACGGCACAAGATCAGAACTTTCTGTATTGTTAGTTACGGTGATTTTAACATCGCTTATGGTTCGAGTGGTTTCTGCACTGTAGTTAATCTTTACGGCAGCCCACAGAATAACAGAAAGAATAAGACAAAACACCATAAGCAATTTATTATTATAAATGATCTTTTCGATAATATTCTTATTGCTTTTACTCATTATCTTTTCCTCCGAAGGATTTTAAAAGCTTTTCCGGTTTCAGACGAGTCGCTTTTAAGAAAATCACTGAGGGTTTCGTGCACTTCACCGACAGAAAGGTTTCTTTCGAGAGTACCCCCGCTCGCTACTGAAAGAGTACCGGTTTCTTCAGATACAACCAAAACGAGAGCATCGCTGTGTTCACTCATACCGATCGCTGCTCTGTGACGTGTACCAAGGTCAGGACTGACTTCATTTCCCGTAAGAGGAAGTATGCAGCCTGCCGCATAAACACGGTTATCGCGGATTACTACTGCACCGTCGTGAAGGGGTGACTTCGGAAAAAAGATGTTCTCAATAATTACTGAGCTTACAGCTGCATCAACAATACTTCCGGAAGCAATAATTTCACCTAAAGGAGTTTTTCCTTCAACAACAATAAGCGCACCGATTTTACTGTCACTCATATTGGATATTGCTTTGGAAACATCCATAGCAACCGCTTCGTTTTCCCCTTCATAAAAGCCTGAGTTTCTTCCGCCGAAGATAGAAAGCTTTTTGAAGTCTCCTCTGCCGAAGCTTTCAATAGCATGTCGGAGTTCAGGCTGAAAAAGAAGAAGCATAACGATAACTATATTACTGAAAAGCTGATTCAGAATATAACTGCTGGCATTCATATTAAGTGAAGATACGACAAAATAAATCAAACCCATAAGCACTATACCCTTAACCAGGTGAAAAGCCCTTGTTTGCCTGAGCAGTTTGATTACATAATAAAAAGCAAAAGCAACAAAAAGTATATCAACAATATCATACCAGGCGACAGACCTTATCAGTTTCATTGCTCCGTCAAAAATTTCTTCTAAAAAAGCCAACATATTATCCTCCGCAAAAGTAACAATACTACTTGTGCTATAATTATATCACACTTTTTTTCCCAATGCAATTTTATTACAGCAAAAAACAAAGTTTTTTATATCTTTTTTACTGTTAAAAAATCCCGGTGTCACTCTGACACAGCCGTATTCCGCAGTACCGTAGTTTTCATGCGCAAGTTTTGCACAGTGATAACCAGCCCTAACCGCAAATCCCGTCTTATCAAGCAACGATGAAATCTCCTCGCTGTGACGGCCGATAATATTGAATGAAAGAATAGGAGCACATCTTTCAGATTTCATATTGGGATAAAGCTTCACTTTTCTTATTACAGATAAGTCCGTTTCTAAAATTTTTATAAGTTCATATTCCTTAGCGTGAATCGACGTTTCACCGCCTACTGCTCTTATAAATTTTATACCCGAATACACACCCGCTATACCCGGATAATTCAATGTGCCGCTTTCGTACCTGTCCGGTAAAACCGAAGGTTGCTCTGTTATCATTGAATAACTGCCTGTACCTCCCTGCGTAAGCTCCTCGGGGATTACCCGTCCGGACAGTAACATCAAACCCGTTCCCATCGGTCCGTACAAACCCTTATGCCCAGGCATACAGAGGATTTCAATGTTCATCTTTTTCATATCAATTCTGAAAGTTCCCGCAGCCTGAGCGGCATCCACAATGAAAATAACACCTTTTTCCCTGCAAAGTTTACCCAGACGTTCAATCGGCAGCACAGTACCGAAAACATTTGACGCAAATGTACAAACCAACGCTTTAGTATTTACCGCCATTGCTTTTCTGAAATTATCCAGGGTTTCATCCTCGCAAAGAGGATTAACTCTGACCGTTTCATAGGATATGATGCCTTCTTCACGAAGCTTTTCAAGAGGTCTTAAAACAGAATTATGTTCCAGTGCAGATGTAATAAGCCTGTCTCCTTTACGGCATATTCCCTTTATTGCCGTATTAAGAGCTGTTGTACAGTTGTTCGTAAATATTACACCGTCACTTTCACACGAAAACATTTCTGCAACCGCTTCTCTTGCCCTATACACCGTCTCCCCCGCTTTAACCGTATTTCTGTGTCCGCCTCTGCCCGGACTGCCACCCGAATATTTCAACGCATTCATAACGGCCTCTGTCACACAGCAGGGCTTTGGGAAAGACGTAGCACCGTTATCAAGATAAATCATAATCTCTCACGGTAGTTTTCTACCCCTGAACTCTTTATTCCCGCAACGGTTATAATTTCATATGCTCTCCATATATTGCCGTCAACAAAAAGTGCGAAATTACATCCCTGCTTACGATCAGGGTTAGGATTTCTTCTGAGATGTGATTTTATATTATTTTTCATAAGCAGACTTTTGGCTTTTTCTCCCTGAGTCTGGCTTTCAAACTTAATATAAGTATATACCAATTTAATTACCTCCTTGTCGATTCATTATATGAAAAATTAATTTGTCTTGTTACCCACATATATTGACCTATGAACGAAAAAGAGCTATACTGTTACCAGTCTTATTTCAAGGAGAATGATTAAATGCTTCATTTCAATAACGGCAAATTTAAAATTATGCAGATCGCAGACATACAGGAGGATTATCCTGTTAATCCCGACACTATCAAACTTATCTCTCTCGCTCTTGAACGAGAAAAGCCGGATCTTGTAGTTCTGACAGGTGACCAGATTCAGGCTTATTCCGGATGCTACATAAAAGACGGTGAGAGAAAAATGCGCGAGGTTATCACTTCTTTCCTGTCACCCTTAGAAGAAAGACGCATACCCTTCTGCGTTACCTTCGGTAATCACGATGATGACGGCTCCGTAAATAAAGATACACAGATTGAAATATATAAATCTTATTCCTGTTCAAGATTCGGCACACCGAGATGTGAAGAAGATAAAGCCACACACTCTCTTCAGCTTTTTGACTCAAATAAAGAAAAAGAGATATTTAATCTTTACCTGATTGATTCAAATAAAAAAGAGCCTGACGGCTCTTACTCTCCAGTAAAGAAAGAACAGATTGAATGGTACAGACAGGAAAGAGAAAGATTAAGAGAAAAAACAGGAGATTATCTTCCATCATTTGTGTTCCAGCACATTCCCGTTCCTGAATTCTACGATGCATTAATTAAATGCCCGAAAAAAGAAAAAGGCTCCGTCGAAGCCTTTAAAAGCCGAAAAAACACTTTTTGGAAACTTGATGAAAAAATTATAGCCGAAGGCGGTTTTATGCACGAATCTCCTGCTGTTCCTGAAATTAATACAGGTGAATTTGATGCACTTAAAGAAAAGGGCGATGTGCTCGGTCTTTTCGTAGGCCATGACCATATAAACAGTTACATCACAACCAAAGACGGTATTGACCTCGGCTACTGTCAGGGCGCAGGCTTCAACACCTACGGTCCCGGAGACAAACGAGGAGTAAGAGTTTATGTCCTCGATGAAAATGACATCAGAAACTATAAGAGTTATACTGTCACAATGGGTGAGCTCTGTACATACAAACCCTCAAAGCCTGTAAAAGAATTCATTTTTACACATATGCCATCCTCCGTCGATGAAGCACTTAAGCTCGCAAAGAAAGTCGGCATAGTCGCAGGTGTCACTGCCTCTGTCTGCATTCTCGGCAAAAAACTTCTCAAATGACACTTAACCGCCTTGTGTTCGTGGATGAACACAAGGCGGTGTTTTATATTATTCAGTTATAAAATTCATATCAGCATCAACAGACATAAACTGCGGATACTCGGGGTTTGTTTTTACTGTAGGCTGATTTTCGGAAAGAACAAGCCACATAACAAAATCAGCATATCCACTGCCGTATTTCGCCGCAACGTGTACCGCATCCTTTACAAACCAGGTAACATCCCTGTAAAGAGCAGTTGAAGCGTCTATTATTCTGTCAGGAGAGACATATTCAACCTGAGCTGATGCAAGATACTCCTCGGAAAGCTCCTCACCGTAAGGAGCAACTGTGGCAAAGTTTGAAGTAAGCACAGCTTCAAGAACACCGTCACCCTGCAAATACGAATGTTTAAAGTAAGGAGCAAGAGGTGTATTGTAATTTGAAACAAAGGAAACCTTTACACCGCTGTTGATGGCGCTGTTGATTGTTTCTTCCGTAGAAAAGACAAATTCTTTCGTTTCAGTGAGTTTTTCCGTAATTACAGGGTATTCCTCCTCATAACCTCCGAAGAGGAAATCAACACCGCTCTCAAAAACATCATCGGGACACATAGCCCAAAGTCCTAAAAGTGTACCGAAGCCACTTCGGAGGGCATCGTTATTGAGTGCCTGCGGATTATCTTGTACGATTTTGTTTGCGACAGCTGTAACAGCATCGAATACACCTATTCTGTCTATTACATCAAGAAAGAAACACTTCACAAAATTACCTGTGAAAGACTTTCTGATGCGGCTGTAAATTACATCGCCGTCAAAATATATGTCACCGTTGAAAGCGTCCCCCGGACCATAAGTTCCGTTATGTGCAGATGAAACATAAACAAGATTATTAAGGTTTTCTGCGCCGTGCCAGTAAAGATAAGCAGTAGTAACCATACCGCCCATACTTACTGCAATAACATTAACCTTATCTTTTCCTGATTCCTTCAGAACATTTTCAATATATCCGTCGAGGTCACCACCTATTTCTTCAGCACTTTTACGCCAGTCGTAAGTAAAATAATACACATTTTCAGCGCCTATGGTATCGATAGCCGATTTTATAATTCCGGTTTCACCTATATCCTCCATAAGAGGAACCTTGTCAAGGTAATTCACCATAGACTTTTCGTACTTGTCGTAATAAACCTCGTAAACAGGTTCACCTTCTTTGTCAAGAGTAATAGGTCCGAGAATCTCAGAAACAAGAGTAAAAGAGCTGTCAAGAAAAGCATCTTCATTCTTCTCTATAACCAGCTGAACAAAGTAGTTTTTTACAAAGGCGAATATATCCTTAAGTTCAAAACTGATGGCAGGACTTTTATCCTCGAGATAGAAACCTCCGAAATCTATACCTCTTACCACTACAAGAGGGTATCCGTCATAGTCTTCCGATTCAGAGTCTGCTACAGCACCAACAGGCACCGACACGGAAAACAGTAAAATCACAGCAATTAATACACTGATTGCTTTCTTCATGAAATTTACATCCTTTCTGTTATCAGTAATTGTTTTCAATATACTTAAGAAAATCAGCAACCGCACCGTTATTACAGTGACAGGCATGAAACTCACATACTTTGTGAATGTCTTCAGGCGCCTGCTTACAGCACGCAGGATGAGATACGGTTTTAAGCATATCAAGGTCATTATAATAATCGCCGATTGCTCCGATATTTTTCTCGGGTATGCCCATAATTTCAGCCAAAACGAGAACAGCATTTCCTTTATGCGTGGTGCTGCTGACCATATCGAAGGACATAGCCGTTGTATCGATATAAGACACATCATCCCCCGAAAGCGAAAGAACATAATCTTTGATTTTCTTTTTCAGGTGAGGCAAACAATAAAATATAACCTTCCCCCATCTGCCTTCAGGTACTTCATCCACGCTCCTGCACTTTCTGTGGTCAAGAGAATCCATAGCCATCATACAAGGTGACATAATCACAGGTCTTACCAGATAAATCATATCATCCGTAAATATACCAACCTCAAGAGTATGAAATCTTTCCATAGTCTTTTTTATAATGCTTCTTCCCGAAGGAGGTATGGCGTTGAACCATATCATTTTTTCTTTTGTGAAATCGTATATCCCCGCTCCGTTGAGCACGATTGCAGGAGTTTTTACATCGGGAAGATTCATATAGTGCGGCCTTAACGACTGCACATTTCTCGCCGAAGCAAGAGTAAAATTACCGTCAAGTGTATGTACAAAGCGTTCAATAGCATCGGTGTTACTTTTTGGAGTGCGTCTTAGCTTATTATTGAGAGTACCGTCAATGTCTGAGACAACAAGCCAATCGGAATAATTTTTTTCTTTCATCTGGACACCTTAATAATTATAAATTATATTATCCTTATATTTTTCAGCCAGAGCGTAAAGCTCTTCTCTTGTAACATAAGCGGTAGTACAGCCGACAGCCGTTACACATTTACCGCCTGTTATGTTACCGAAAAGTACACATCTTTCGATGGGCTCACCCGTCATTATACCGAACATAAAGCCAGCGAAGAAGGCGTCACCGGCACCCGTAGAGTCAATATGTACAAACTCGTCGATACTTCTGACATAGGTGTAGCTCTTTTTATCGTAAATGAGACAACCGTCCTTATCGAGCTTTACTATAGCCGTGTCAAGATATTCACTTAATACCTCTGCTGCCTTTTTAGGATCCGGCTCACCTGTTATAAGGGTGGCTTCCTTACGGTTGGGAAGATAATAGTCTGCAATAAGAAGTCTATCCTTAAAGTTATCGAGGGACATACCCTCGATAAATCCTGTGTCCAGGATAACGACAGTGCCATCTTCCTTTAATCTGCGGTAAACATCGGTATAGCTTTCGTGCATGGCAACTGCTTTGGCACCCTTAAGAGCAGCATAAATCTCCTCAGCCTTTGCCGAATCCTCTGTGTTGCCGTAAGACCAGAAAGTACGGTCATTTTTTGTTATTGCGGCAGCAGTAATATTAACAGCCACCTTATCACCGTGAAAAACATTTACAGGCTCTACCCCTGCCTTTCGGAATTCATCGAGAGCAAAGGATGAAAACATATCATCGGAAAGCTCAGTAACGGTTTTACACTCTATACCGAGTCTGCCGAGGGTAATCATGGTTCCCGGCACACCTCCGCCTATACACAGCGAAAATCTGTCCGTAAAAATCTCCTCGCCCTCCTCAGGAAGACGGGGCATATTTTCGAAAAGTAAATCTACATTTGTTTTACCGTATCCGGCTGCAAAGCTCATATTTCTGCCTCCTTGTTTTTTTACATTTTATAACATATTACATTGAATTGTCAATAATTACATTTCTTTTGTAATCTGTATTTTAATTTTTTCTATTATTCTTTTTTCCAGTCTTGAAATATAGCTTTGTGAAATTCCGAGCATATCCGCAACCTCCTTCTGCGTATATTCCTTCGAACCGAAAAGTCCGAAGCGCATTACCGTAATCTGTTTTTCTCTTTCCTCGAGATTCGAAACGATTTTAAGAAGCTGATTTTTTTCATCCTCCATTTCGATGTTGCGGTTTACCTCATCGCTGTCACTGCCTAAAACATCGGATAAAAGCAATTCGTTTCCGTCCCAGTCAACATTCAGCGGCTCATCGATAGACATTACGTTTTTTAGATTCGCTGTTTTACGCAGATACATAAGTATTTCATTCTCTATGCATCTCGAAGCATAGGTTGCAAGTTTAATCTTTTTTCCGGGACAAAAGCTGTTGACCGCCTTTATCAGACCGATGGTGCCGATAGAAACGAGATCCTCAATATTAATCCCTGTGTTTTCGAACTTCCTCGCTATATAAACCACAAGCCTGAGATTATGAGTGATAAGCAGCTCCCTGTTTGAAAAATCCTCCCGCATAAATTCATCGAGTATCTTTTCTTCTCTTTCCTTAGTAAGCGGTGCAGGAAGATTTTCTGAGCCGTTCACATAATATACCTCTGCATAATCCTTCCTGAATATTTTTTCTGCAATTCTGATAATTTTTTCAATTATGTAAAACATATGTCTCACCCTTAACCTTTGATATATTTTCAAAAATACCCGAATACAGAAGTGCGCCGTATTCACCGCCGAGTATTTTTTCTTTACAAACCGCTATCACCGGTTTTTCAATAATTATTTCTGTTTCCGCACCGTTAATTAAAATCTTTTCCGCTCTCAGAGAAGGCAGAAGCTTCGTACCTGAAACGGATTTTACAGGTATGAGTCTGATACCTGTTTCTACCTGACGGTTTTCAAAATTATCGAATTCATTTATATCCGTTACATCTTTCAGAATATCGACACCGACGATTATCACGCCTTCCCCACTAAAAGGGTCACGCAGACAGTTACCTGTATCATAGAAAGCTCTGCATAAAAATTCCTTTCCCGAAATAAAGATCCGCATTGAGTATGTAAAATTACCGGGCAAGCGGCTTTTATTCAGGCGGCTTAAAAGGCGCAGTACAGCGTAAACACCCGCTGTCAGAGCGACAAGAGTAAAGGCGTCAATGCCGAAATATACCACACCGCTGTTATAATACATATTTTCAGGGCAAAACCAGAGCCACACAGCAAACATTACGCCCGCAAAAACAATGTTGATGCCGAGAAACGAAAAGCAGTTCCTCAGAAAGCTTTTTATACCGCCGTAACCGAACACCAGCAACACCATAACTGCGGTAGCCGGTATTCTTGACAGGGAAATAACATTATCACTTACATCGGGTATAAGTATTATGAGAGAATATATACCTCCGAGCAAAGATGCCAGAAGTATTCTCAACCTCTCGGCCTCAAACCTGACAGCAAGTGCAGTCAGCAGCAGAAGTCCGTAATTTATATAAACATTAATAATTACAAGTACATCAACATAAATCGTCTGCTTCATTTCATCACCCGTACTATTATACAGTGATGACAGTAATAAATATGTCGATTAAAAGAAACAAAGAAAAAAGCAACCGCCGAAGCAGTTGCTTTATAAACTGAATTTTAATTTTTTTCACCCTGTGCGGCTTCTCTTTTAAGTCTGTTTTCAGTAACCACAGCTGTAATTTCATCCATATAGGAGCCATGAAGCTTGAATTTGGTGGAGAACACGATAAGAGAAACGAAGAAGAGAACGGCAGGAATTACGGAAATCATAAGTGTAATAGCCATCTTCGCACTTGCAGGATTCTGATTGTGAAGCTCGCCGTTATAATTCGAAAGGCCGAGTGAGCCGAAAAGAATAA
Organism: Acutalibacteraceae bacterium; assembly: GCA_045579865.1. Lineage (GTDB taxonomy): Bacteria > Bacillota > Clostridia > Oscillospirales > Acutalibacteraceae > UBA6857. Next base: position 8,985 of record JAZNMU010000178.1, on the reverse strand, counting down.
CCGTCTGGAAGGTATAAGCCATTTTCTGAAGGAAGCCCTTCATAGAGAATGTTATGGATTCAGCTCTGAAGCCCATTTTAACCTCACCGTAGTCAACAACATCAGCAAGGAATATAGTCTGTGAAATAAACATTGAAGCCATACCCACAGCGCAGATGAAATAGGAAATATTCATAAGCATAAATACACCTGTAAAAGCACCTACGGAAATACCCACATAGCCGAGCGCCGCAAATACAAGTGAGAACTGATAGGCTCTGCGCTTTGAGAATACCTTGGTGATAATGGGATGGAAGAGCAGACCGAGTACAGAGCCTGCACCCTGGAAAAGAGAGAAGGTTGACTGCTTATTAGGATCGCCGACAACAACATCAAAGTAATAGGTTGCTACACCTGAGGTGAGATACCAGCCCGCATTTGAAATCATAGCAAAGAGCATAAATACCAGAAGCTGGTCATTTGATTTGATAATATCAAAGGTTTTCTTGAATGAGAACTTCTCAGGAGCCTTAGGAGCAACTGTTTCCTTAGTGGATGCCACAGAAACCGATGAGAAGAAAATAAGACATACGGCACATACGATAGCGCACACAAGATAGCTTCGTGCATCGTGAACCTTTACTGCGTTACCGGATTCATCCATAGCAGTGGTAACACTTACAGCGGTCATAAGAAGAGGTGCACCGATGGAAACAATACCCTGTCCTAAACCTGAGAAGGTACGTGCAATAGTAGAAACAAGATTTCTTTCCTTGGGGTCGCTTGTAAAGGAAGGAACCATTGACCAATAAGGAATGTCTGCCATTGTATTGGTCATACCCCAGGCAACATAAGCCACTGCAACATAGGCACAAAGAGCGGCGCCCTTAAGTCCGAAGGGATTGCTGAACAAAAGAACAAGAACTAAAGCATTACATACAGAGCCTCTTAAAATCCAGGGTCTGTATTTACCCATTTTAGTATGTGTGTTATCAACAATGGTACCCATCATCGGGTCGTTAACACCGTCCCATATTCTTGCCACAGCAGTAAGAATGAGAAGAAATGAGGCACCGAGACCGAGAACGTCCGTAAGGTATTTAGCAAGGAAGGAATAAAACATACCGTAGCTCAGGTCAAGACCTATGGCGCCGATACCGTATCCGATTTTGCCCTTTATGTATTTAATAGTTTCCATAGATAATCTCCTTTCAGAATATCTTCCATAATATAATACAAAACACGACAGAATAAATCAAGTGTTTTTTAATTTTATCTCGTCGATATATTCCTCAATTTCATTTTTTGTAACCCTGAGAGGTTCTTCGGGTACATTTTCCGAACACACAGAAAGCATATATTCACCGCAAGCACGGCTCATAAAACGGTACCCGTAAGCAGAGAAATCTTCTTTCCCTGCATAATCCGCGAAGCAGTAGGTATCAAGTCCCCCGCCTATTCCCGTGCCTTCCTTTTTAAGTATACTTTCCTTCAGTGTCCAGAGTACGGAAAAATTGTAATCTTCCGTGACTTTATCCTCCAATAGCAAGGTTTCCTTTTCAGTAAAAAACCTTTTGGCTATTTTCGGATTATAGTCTCTGATTTTTTCTATATCACATCCGATTTCTCTGTCCGAAAGACAGCACAAAACATAATCCCCACTGTGACTTATACTGAAAAATACATTTTCGTTTTCAAGATAGGGCTTTCCGTCTTCACCGTATCTGTATGAAAAAGAATCAATGTTATGCTTCTTTTTCAGCATATATCCCAAAAGAACTCTGCCACAGACAGAAAGTATGCCTCCACGAAGAAGCCTGTCCGTAAGAAAAATCTTTTTTTCAGCTTTTTTTAGTTTTTCAGTGAAAGCATCATCAAAATCCGCTGTATTCATATAGCAAATCATTATATTTTCTCCTAAAGGAAAAGAGGCTTACAGAGTAAACCTCTTTATAATTTTTAAAGTTTGTATTCTTCCGGAGTGTGAAAGGTAGGCATAAACAGAAGACTGATGAGATATAGCCAGAAGCCGCCTCCGATAAAAAGAATCAGAATAGCAAAAATCAGTCTGACAACTGTCACATCCACACCGAAGTATTCTGCGTACCCACTGCACACACCGCTGATTTTTTTATCATAACCTCTGGTAAGAATTCTGCCTGTATTAGTCTCCACATAATCATCGGGAGCGTGAGGCATCACCAGAGATAAAACAAGATAAACAACAAAAACGGGAAATACTGCAGTTATAAGTGAGAGGAAGGTCAATGCAATTCTGATAAGCGTAGGGTCAAGATTCAGATAATTACCTACACCCGCACAAAGACCGCATAATTTTTTATCCCTGCCAAGATAAAGTTTTTTCATATTCATCATCCTCACATTATATTTTAAACATTGTTCTGCTTTTTGGTTACTGAGAGGGTATTTTTCATCAGAACAGCAATAGTCATAGGTCCGCATCCGCCGGGTACGGGAGTGATGTAAGAGCATTTCTCTTTCACGTTTTCGTAATCAACATCTCCGCAGAGCTTACCGCTTTCATCTCTGTTAATACCGACATCCACTACTACTGCGCCCTCTTTTACCATATCTGCAGTTACAAATCTCCTTCTGCCTACAGCAGCTACAATTACATCTGCATTACGGGTAAAGAATGATAGGTCGGCAGTACGTGAATGGCATACGGTTACCGTAGCATTCCTTTCGAGAAGCAGAGAAGCCATGGGCTTACCGACGATATTGCTTCTGCCGATAATTACGCAGTTTTTTCCCTCGAGAGATATGTTATAATAGTCGAGAAGCTCAATAACGCCCTTTGGTGTACAGGAAGCCACATCATAGTTCCCTGTCCACATTTTACCCACATTGACCTCAGAGAAAACATCCACATCCTTTTCGGGACTGATGGCATCGATAACCTTTTTTTCATCGATGTGCTTCGGAAGAGGAAGCTGACAAAGTATGCCGTTAACCTCTTTATCACTGTTGAGCTCTGAGATCAGGTCAAGAAGCTGTCTCTCTGTGGTCTCCTCAGGAAGAGCATACTCTCTCGAAGCGATACCCGTAACCTCACAGGCTCTTTTTTTATTATTCACATAAACTCTGGAGGCAGGGTCATCACCAACGATAATTACGGCAAGAGTAGACTTAATACCTTTTTTACCGAGGGAAAGGATTTCTTCCTTTACTTTACCCTTAATGTAATTGGAAACTTCTTTTCCGTCGATTAACCTATACATCTTTTCTCACCCTTTTATCAGATAATTTTATTGGTTGTAATACCTTTATCCGTGATAGCGGTAACATAGAGTTTATCATCCACACGGTTATATTCAAACTTCCAGTTCTTTCTTTTGGCTCTTTTATCGAGAGCTTTGGTAATGCGGTTGTATTCTTTGTCGCTCGATACAGCGATAAAATCAGTACCCTCAACCTCACAGGGATTTTTGGTGTATTTGATAAGCTTTACTATAAGTAAAGTACCGCATACGGCAACAATAGCAATCGAAAGCACTTGAGAAACTCTCAGACCCGTGTTTCCGATATAGAGGCTGTCAGAACGCAAGCCCTCCACAACGGCTCTTTCCAGACCGTACCATAAGCCGTAAATAAGGAACATTTCACCGCTGAATTTACGGTGCTTTTTCATAACGATATAAAGAACAAGAACGCCGAGAAGACACCATACAGACTCATAAAAGAAGGTAGGATGAACATAAAGGTTATTATCCGCTATATACTGCGGAATATTTTCCACATTTTCGAGTCCGTACTGTACAGCTACATCGGGTCTCTGAATATAAGAGACAACAGTATCGCTCATCATTCCGAAATTTTTATATGTGAAAGCACCGAAGGCCTCCTGGTTGGCGTAGTTGCCCCATCTGCCGATACCCTGACCGACGAGAAGGCTGATGCCGCCCATATCCAGGAGATTGTAGAAATTTATTTTTTCAACCTTGCACACAACATAAGCAGCAAGAATACCGCCGATGATACCTCCGTAAATTGCAAGTCCGCCCTCCCATATCTTGTAAACCTCGGAAAGATGCTGTGAATAATAATCCCACTCAAAAGCCACATAGTAAGCTCTGGCACCTACGATACCGCCAATAGTACCGAAAATGAGAATGTCAATCATTTTGTCAAGATTAACCTTCCACAAATGAGCTATTCTTCCGCCTAAAAGCACTGCCAGAAGAAATCCGAAAGCAATAATTGCACCGTACCATCTGACTTCTGTAAAGCCTAAATCGAGAATTTTTGAAACGGTAAATTCCGTATCAATTCCCGCAAATTTTACTAAAACTGTATCCATAATTTCTCCTGACTTCAAGATTCAACAGTGCCGGTCTTTTTGCCCGTAATACACATAATAAGAGCAATAATAAAAATAGCTATAACAAAGTCACATACCTTAAAGGGATATTTTGCATAAAGCTCGTCTGCTCCGGCGGAAAGCACATAAACAAGTCTGGGAACATTAAGCGTGAGCGAGACAAGCGCACAAGGAAGTCCGAGACCGACTACACGCCAACGGGCATTTTTTACATATACACCTGATGAAACCTGTGCGAAGGCCATAAAAAACATAACTAAAAGAGCAAGTAAAACGAGCTCAAGAAGAAGCTCTGAAACACGCACGTAACTTATCTGCTCCACGAAACGGTGGATAAGTCTGAATCCCGCCCAGCAAACGGGAGAAACGGCAAGAACCTTATGCTTTGATGCTCCGTCATTTCCTTTGATAACACCTTTTGCAAAGGTAAGGAAATATACTGCAGACAAAAGTGCGAATACACTCTGGAAAAACTGCGGAATAGTACCCGAAAGCATCATCGACTGAAATGCAGAAACACCGTAGGATGCACTGCCGATAGAATCAAAAGAACCTGCAAAAGCAGAAAATGAATCATATAAGAAAGCCAGTGAAAGAATGCAGGAAAGGACAGATAAAAGGCTGTTCTTTTTTACTTTAAGTGAGACTTTTGCAGTCTCTTTGCTTAAAAACGATGTTATGGCAAAAAAAGCAGAAGAACCGATTATCAAAAGATAAAGAATTGCCATAAGAACACTGCTTCCGTCGTAAAAGCCTGTTTCACGGTCAATGAAAGAGAACATCTGCACCGTTCTGATTATAACTGTAACAGAACAACATAAAAAGAAAATTAAAGGAAGTCTGTTATAAAATGAAATTTCTTTGTTTTCTTTAAGATTCATTACTGCCGTCCTCCTTGTAAATTCTTTGGTCAGAGGGTATGTACTCACTCTTTGTATTGTAATTTTCGATTCGTTCATCCATAGGAACGTATTTCTTGGGAAGAGCGATACTCTTATAAGCAGGTCGGATTATTTTTCCGCCTGTTATTAGCTCCTCAAGTCTGTGTGCAGACCATCCCGCAATTCTTGCCGAAGCAAAAATGGGGGTGTAAAGATCCTCAGGAATGCCAAGCATTCTGTAGATAAGACCGGAATATAGGTCCACATTGGCACACATAATCTTATTTCTTCCCTTGACCTTACGGAAAACCTCAGGGGTAAGCTTTTCAATATTCGCAAGAAGCTCGAAGTCCTTTTCGTAGCCGTTTTTATAAGCGAACTCCTTCGCTTTTCTTTTAAGAATAACGGCTCTCGGGTCAGAAAGAAGATAAACAGCATGACCCATACCGTAAATAAGACCCGTTCCGTCGCCTGCCTGCTTTCTGACGATTTTTTCCAGATAATCGAACACCTGTTTTTCATCAGTAATGTCATCTATATTGTTTTTGATTTCTTCAACCATATGGCTTACTTTAATGTTGGCGCCGCCGTGTCTGCCGCCCTTAAGAGCACCGATGGATGCGGCAACAGCTGAATAGGTGTCCGTACCGCTCGAAGTGAGAACTCTGGTAGCGAAGGTAGAATTATTACCACCGCCGTGTTCAGCGTGAAGAATAAGACATATATCCAGAAGCTTTGCTTCTTCATCAGTATACTTACGGTCAGGTCGTATGGAGCGCAGAATACTTTCAGCTGTGGAAAGCTCTTTCTTTTCAGGATGAACATACATACTTTTACCGTAAAACTTCATTCTCTTTACCTGATAAGCGTAGCACATCATAACAGGAAGCTGTGCGATAATCTGCACAGACTGGCGCAGAACATTTTCAATAGAAACATCGTCAGGGTTTTCATCAAAGGAATAGGACGTAAGAACACAGCGGGAAAGCTTATTCATTATATCCATAGAAGCGTTTGTCATCAGAACGTCTTCGATATATGTACTCGGAAGCTGACGGCAGGTACCGAGTACCTCCCTGAAAAGTTCAACCTGACTGTTAGTGGGAAGAGAGCCGAATAAAAGAAGATATACCACCTCTTCAAAACCGAAACGGTCCTCCTTTTCACAGGCTTCAATTATGTCATTGATATTTATACCTCTGTATTTGAGTACACCGTGCTTCGGTACTCTCTCACCGTCCTCGATATAATAACCGTCAACAGAACAGATATTGGTCAGACCCGCCATAACACCGGTACCGTCCGGATTACGGAGACCTCTTTTAACACCGTACTTCCAGAAAGCATCAAGATCAATCTGGCTTTTCTTTTCAATCTTATCGCTCATTACCTTAAGCAATTCGGGCGAGATTGGGTTTATACTGTTTTTCATTTGCGTATCCTCCCGAAAAAAATTATAATACCTCATAATAATGTAATTAACTTATATTTTATAACATAGTAATAATATTGTCAATAAAAAAATCGTTTACTTGCCAAATTTTTAATAAAACAACGGGAGAAAAACAAATGAAAACTACACTGATAATGACATTGATACTATTTTTGATTATGGTGTTTTTTCCTCTTATTACTTTAATCGACAACGAAGACAGAAAAGCTGTGACAGACAGCGAAAAAACCACTTCTGCCTCCGTACAGGAAGCAACAACCGTCCCGCCCGTAACCGATGCAACAGAAACTGTAAGTTTGATGGTGACCGCCACGGGAAAAATGACGGAAATGAGTGTAGAGGAATATGTTTACGGAGCTGTATGCGCTGAAATGCCCGCTTCCTTTCACAGCGAGGCACTGAAAGCGCAGGCTGTAGCTTCCTACACTTATATGAAATGGCTTAAAGAAAATGCAGACAACCCGTCTAAATCCGCGGCAGATATAACAGACAGTTCGTCCACTCATCAGGCATATATCACTGACGATGAACTGCAGAAAAGATGGGGAAACAGTTATGAAATTTATTCCCAAAAGGTAAAAGAAGCCGTTAACAGTGTATTATATGAATATCTGGCATACAACGGAGAAACAGCTATGACAGTTTTTCACGGCCTGTCACCGGGAAAAACAGCCGACTCTGCCGAAGTATGGGGAAGCAGTCTCCCCTATCTTGTCTCTGTCACTTCACCGGGAGATAAGCTTTCACCCGACATAACGACAACAACCGAATTAAGCAAAGAAGAATTCGTAAAATTTTTCGAAGGTGCAAAAGCAGAAGATTTCGGCAGCATCTATAAAAGCATAAAACAAAACGAAGACGGCTTCGTTAGCAGTATCACTCATAACGGTAAAACCATTTTACCATCTGACATTCGATCTGCCTTAAGCCTTAAAAGTCCCTTTTTCAAAGCAGAGAAAAATGAAAAAGGAATCACTCTTACCGTTTACGGAAAAGGCCACGGAGTCGGAATGAGTCAGTACAGTGCCGACTATATGGCACGTCAGGGCAGTACATATAAAGAAATTCTTGCTCACTTTTACAAAGGAACAGAGCTTATAACTGAATAATAATATTTACAAATAACCGAAACGGTAGTATAATGACAAAAAAAGACAAAGGATATGGTAAAATGTTTGCAAAGGTTAACAGCATCGGTATGCTCGGTATGAACAGCTTCGGAGTAGGTGTTGAAGCATCGATCGATAACGGTATGCCGAGGTTTGACATAGTAGGTCTGCCCGACACTGCCGTAAGTGAATCAAGAGACCGTGTACGCTCAGCTATGAAAAACAGCCATTTCTCTTTTCCCGGCTCCCGAATCACTGTAAACCTTACTCCTGCAGATATTAAAAAAGAGGGTCCCGTTTACGATTTACCCATTCTTATTGCACTGCTTATGGCATCAGGACAGCTTCGCTGTGATATATCAGAAAGTGCATTTATCGGCGAGCTTTCACTCAACGGAAAAATCCGTAGAATCAACGGAACTCTTCCCATGGTCATTATGGCCAAGGAGCTCGGCTACAAAGAAATTTTTGTACCGAAGGAAAATGCAAATGAAGGCTGCGTCGTCAAAGGCATTAATGTTTATGCCCCTGACAGCATCAACGAGCTTTTTGAACATCTTACAGGTAAAAAGAGACTTTCGGCTGTTGACAGCAAAAGCTTCAAGGAAGACAGCTATAATTTCGCTTTTATGCCCGATTTTTCCGATGTAAAGGGACAGTATCAGGTTAAAAGAGCGTTGGAGGTAGCGGCTGCCGGCGGTCACAATGTGCTTATGATTGGCCCGCCCGGCTCAGGCAAAAGTATGCTTGCGCAGAGACTTCCGTCCATTCTCCCCGATATGACCTTCGATGAAAGCCTCGATGTGACTAAGATGTTTTCAGTAGCAGGCTTACTGCCGCAAAATGTGTCTCTCATTACCGCACGACCTTTCCGTTCTCCTCACCACTCCATTTCTACTGCAGGTCTAACAGGCGGCGGCAGAGTCCCACGCCCCGGTGAAATAAGTCTTGCTAACCACGGCGTTCTGTTTTTGGACGAGCTCCCCGAATTTTCACGCCTTTCAATGGAGGCTATGCGTCAGCCTATAGAAGACGGTAAAATTACGATTTCCCGTGTTTCGGGCTCACTGACTTATCCGAGCCAGGTTATGCTCGTATGTGCTATGAATCCCTGTCCCTGCGGATATTACGGCGACAAAACCCGTGAATGCTCGTGTACGCAGACAAAGATTATGAAGTATCTTGGCAAAATAAGCGGCCCTCTTCTTGACAGAATTGATT
>JAZNMU010000177.1:0-2779 GCA_045579865.1 Acutalibacteraceae bacterium | reverse complement strand
GTTTACTGTCAAGGAAGGAATGGCGAATCTCCGGCCTATCATCCGCGCAGAAGAAGCCTACGGCAATATTGTTCTCGGTCAGCTGGGTCAGGTTAAGCTTCCCGATACTACTGCTCCCGTTGTAGACCTTATTAATGATGTTATCGTTGTAAAGGTAGGTACCGATGCATCAGAAATTGAAAAACTGCTTACAGAAAATGTTGTTGCAAACGACCTCGACCCGAACCTCACAGTAAAGGTGCAGTACAATGCAGATCTTTCAGCTCCGGGTGTGGTACAGGTAACATATTCCGTAAGTGACAGCAGCGGTAATGCGGGCACTGATACAGGTGTTCTGCGCATCGCTTCTGACAGTGAGCCTACAGTAAAAATAAACGGTGAAACAGTAGCACGTGACACGATTTATATTGCAAAAGCAGACAAACCTATCGTTCTTACAGTAGAAACTGAGGGTGAACCCTACAGCGTAGTATACAAGAACGGAATCAAGAGTGCAGGACAAATGAAAATCGATATTACCGATGTGGTTACAGATGCAGTAACTGATGATGAAATTACGCTTCCCTTCAGCGAAAGCGGTTATTATACGGTCTGCATCAAAACACAGAGCCGTGATTATTATCTTTTCCAGATTTATGCAGAATAATGAAGAGAGGTGAGCAATATGAAAAAAACTGTAAACAGTACATTTAAAAAGATTACAGCGTTGCTTTTGACTCTTATAATGCTTATCGGACTGCTCCCGTTAGGTTTAGGAAAAACAATAGTGACAGCCATAGACGAAATGGGTGCTTATGAACTCAATGACGGATATCTTAGCGTAAAGGTATCGAAAAGCAACGGCGGTTTTCTTGTGGATACCGTAGAAGGCGACAAATTGAATAAGTCGGACAATAACAAATTTCTGCTGTATCCCGACAAACATTATGACACCTCCTTTACCTCCTTCAGAGTTACAAGAGGAGACAAGACAGAAGAATATGTTTTCGGCAGAGATTACAGCTATAAGGGCATCGAAACCGGCGATGTTACCGTAACACAGACAGAGGAAAACTCTATTTCTGCCGTATGGACCGTAGACTCAATCGAGTTCACACAGCAGGTAACTCTTCTCAATATGGCTAACAATCAGCACGGTATGGTTTATATTACCTGTATGGCTGTCAATAAGAGTGCAACGCCTGTTGACGAAATTAAGGCACGTATTCTTCTTGATACTGCGCTCGGTTATCAGGACTATGCCGTTTATATGGCAGGTCAGAGTGACGGCAGCTACACCACAATCAAAACAGAGCAGACCGTTTCGGGCAATGCCTACAGTAACTACTTTTTCGCTTACGATGATGAAGTAGCTCCTTCCGTAACAGCCTACACCGTTAATGCCACCATCGGCGGCGTTACGGTGCTGCCGGAAAAGGCAATCTTTGCTCATTGGAACAGTCTTGCTTCCAGCGTGTTTGATTATGAACCCGGTGAAGACCCCACACAGACTCTTAACTTTACTAACCCCTACAATAAAGAATATCTAACTGCTGACAGTGCAGTTGCTATGTATTACGATATGGGTTCTGCTTCCGCAGGTTCACAGAGCACAAAGCCCATCGGCCTTTATTACGGTGTGTACTCAAATGCGACCGCAGAAGAAGGCTCTGTAGCGGTTAACTTCATAGCCCCCTCTGCTATGGAGCTTGTAGGTAACAAGGGCTATAAGGACCTTAACGGCGAAGAAAAGGGCAATATGACCCTTACCGTAAAGGTGCAGAACACTTCCGAAAAAGAAATTGACACTCTTGCTATCGCTTTTTATCCCGGAAGTGATATTATAAGCTATGATTCAGAGGGTAATGAAAATCTCACAGCTACTGTGGCGGACCCCTATTACACATTCCTCACAGATCTGAACCCCGGTGAAACCAGAGATGTAAACGTTAACCTTGCTGTAAGCCCCGCAGATGTTACCGATTACCGTAAGATAAATGTAAAAGTCTTTGATGTTTCCGATAAAATGGCAAGCGGAAAAGAGCTTCATCTGATGGATGAGGACCTTGTTCTGAGTAAGGAAGCCTATGTGCTTTGTCCTTCTGTGGACGGCGGTGTGCTTTCCTTTACCAGCACCACTCCCGAAATTGTATATTACACAGGTACAAGAAATGTGTTTATCGCAGGTAAAAACTTTAATCTGCTTCGCGACAAGACACAGTACCGAGTGCTTCTTCGTCCCATTAACGGCGGAGCAGACGTGGAAGTTCCTTCCGACAATGTGATAGTCAATACAGAGGATAACACGGCAAATCTTATCCTTGACAGAACTTTGACCGCAGGAACCTGGCAGGTTATTATTGACTGGGTGGATGCTGCCGCCACAGATACAACAAGTGATGTTCTGAGATTTGCGGTAACCACCGATCCTCTTTATGCAGGCGGAAGCTATGGCGTTCTTGCCGTAAAGCGTAACGAAAAGAACGGCGACTATACTTATGACCTTCTTTACTGCAGAGATGAGGCAGATTACGAAAAAAAGACTGCGAATGTAAAAACAGAAGACATTATCTATGAAATCAGAGGAGACTTTTCCCTCTCAGTGACCGATGACGGTAAACTCGATAAGCTTGAAGCTGTTGCCCGTAAAAACGGCGATGCAATCAACATCAGTAACTGTATTGAGGTTACCGAGGGCAGAGTTACCGTAAGCCTTGAGTACGATGGAAACGGCGAACAGACCGCAATCAACACTGATATTGACGGCACGGTATACACAGTAGGCTCCAATACAAAGGTC
>JAZNMU010000176.1:0-12128 GCA_045579865.1 Acutalibacteraceae bacterium | reverse complement strand
CGTCCATCTTTGCTTTTGCGCGTTCTTTTATTATCGGGTAGAGGTCGTTGCCGTCCTTGTCCTTACACTCAAGCAGCCATGCCATGTGGTTGATACCTGCAATAAGCTCTTTGCCGCCTTCGTAATAATCGAGCATATCGAGCTTTTTGAGAAGACTTTTGCGGCATACCTGAACCGAGTGGCAAAGACCGACAGTTTTTACGTTTGTGTATCTTTGCATATAACCTGAGAGCATTGCCATCGGGTTTGTGTAGTTGAGAAACAGAGCGTCGGGGCAAACCTCCTCCATATCGCGTGCAAAATCATCAAGCACGGGAAGTGTACGGAGTGTACGCATAATACCGCCGATACCGAGAGTGTCGGCTATAGTCTGACGGAGTCCGTACTTTTTAGGAACCTCAAAGTCAATGATAGTACAGGGGTCATAAAGACCTACCTGAATTGCATTGATAACAAAGGTTGCACCGCGAAGTGCATCCTTACGGTTTTCCACGCCTACATAACATTCGATTTTACCGTAGCCGCCCTTGGCCTTTCTCATAGCCTCCAGAATTACACGGCTTTCCTCGAGTCTTTCACCGTCAATGTCATAAAGAGCGAATACGCTGTCACGGAGTGCCTCACTGCACATACAGTCACCGATAACATTTCTGGCAAAAACCGTGCTGCCCGCGCCCATAAATGTAATTTTCATAATGTTTTCTTCCTTTCGGTTTTTCTTGTCTTTATTATAGCAGAAAAGTTTTACTTTTCAATACAAATTCAGACAGTTTTATTCAAGATTATCATAAGAAAGTCCTATCTGTTCTCTGACTTCATCGAGTATTTCCATAACCTCCAATGTAGCCTTAAGAGGTACCATACTACTTTCTTTTTTACCTGAGCGGATATCCTCAGCCACTGCATTGAACTCATCAAGATATGAATTAATCTTGGGACCGTCACCCTTGAAGGTTTCCTTACGGAAAAGTCCTTTTTTACAGGTGATGCCGTTCATAGCGTGGAAGAAGGGTGCTGTAATTTTTCCGTTTTCACCTTTAATCACCATTTTCTCAAGACCCTTATTATCATTGATTGAAGCACTGATATTTACCTTAAAGCCGTCAGCGTAGGTGAAAATAATATCTTCCCCAAGGTCGATACCGTCCTTTAGCTTTGCCGTGCTTTCGATTTTTTCGGGCTTACCCCAGAGACGGTAGGCATAGGTTATGGGATAGATAGTTATGTCTAAAAGCGCACCCCCTGCCCTTTTCGGGTCAGTGTGTCTTCCTTTATAGCCTACGGTTCTGATATGATAACGGAAATCGGCAGAGAGTATCTTTCCGATTTTTCCGTCATTAATCCATTTTTTGGTCATATTCGCCGAGGGTGAAAACCAGGTCCACATAGCCTCACATAGATACAGATTCTTTTCACGGGCAAGATTAATAAGGTTCTCCGTTTCCTCTGACGTAACAGTAAATGCTTTTTCGCAGAAAACAGGCTTGCCGAGTTCGAGAGACTGCTTCGCATAACGGAAATGAGCGTTATGAGGTGTTACTATGTAAACACCCTCTACTCCCTCAGCGGTAATAGCCTTTTCAGGTGTATCGTAAGCAGTTCCGCCGTATTTTTCAGCGAAGACTTTTCCTTTTTCGTAATTTCTGGTATAAAGGGAAACTATTTCGTGTCTTCCGCTTTTATTCAGCTGTGAGGCGACAGTACCCGCAAGACTGCCCGCACCGATAAAGCACCATCTGAATTTCTCCATAAAATCAACCTTTCATTATTCGATATTTTTATTATGACATATATGAAATAAAAGTTCAATATAAAAGCAAAAAACAGCCTCGGATGAAGCTGTTTTTTCACTTTTTTAACCGAGCATCGGCTCAGCCTGTATTTTTATGCTGTCAGTTTTACAGTTTTCCGTTTCGAAAACAATAATCTCGTTTTCTTCTTTAAGAAGAGAACCGGGAAGATAAAGTGCCTTCTGAGGTCCGATGGACCAGTATCTGCCGAGATTGAAGCCGTTTACGAAAACATAGCCCTTTGTAAAGCCCTCCATATTAACGAAGCAGTCCCCTTTTCCCGCTTTGAAAGCACCCTTCAGGAAAACAGGTCCTGTAGCTGTTTTGCCCTCATTGGAGGTAAAACTGAGGTTTTCGAGATTATCAAGAGGTATACTGTGAACAGTGTAGTCCATAATAACCTGATTTGCAAGGGTAACCTTGGATATACCCTTGCGGTCATAAAGGTCGAAGCCGTAGTTCACTCTGCCCATAGTATCGACGAGAATACCGAGCTCGCTTTCTCCTGAAACGCCCTTGACGAAGAGCTGTTTTTTTAGTTTGAGCTTAGTGAAGAAAGAGTTTTCCTTCATACGGTCAATGGTGGCGATTTTCTTTCCGTCGAAATATACCTGGGCATAGTCGTGAACATCCTCGATACCGAGGAATCCTGCATCGTATTTACCCTTGATTTTAGTTGTATAGTAAATCAGTCCGTAATTCTGTCCGTATGCCTCCATATTTTTCGGCAAAGCGGATTCGTGCTTTACAGAAATGCGGTCAAGATTTGTGAAAAGGTCTGCTTTTTCAGTAAGCTTAACCCGGCCGATATTCTGCATAACAGGTGAAGACGGAAGCTCTCCCATAGGAATACCCTGCTTTTCACAGAGCAGTTTTCTTATCTTATGGTAGGTTTCGGTGTAATCGCCCCATTCGGTGAGAGGTGCACAGTAGTCATAACTTGTGACTGTGGGCTGATACTTACCGCGGTGGTTTGCACCTGCATTAAAGCCGAAGTTAGTACCGCCGTGGAACATATACATATTGAAGGAGGCATCCTGTCTGAGGAATTCTTCGATTTCCTTTAAAGTGCTGTCAGCACCTCTTGTGTGATGCTTTTCACCCCAATGGTCAAACCAACCGCACCAGAATTCCATACACATTTTCGGCACCTTACCGAAAGGCTCGAGTGCATTAAATGCTGTGGCTGTACGGGAACCGAAATTAAGAGTGGGAAGAACACCTTCTATCGTACCGCCCGAAAGCATATTACACCAGGTACCGTCGGAAGTGAACTTAAGAACATCAATACCCAGTTCATCGTACATCTTCTCAAGAGACTTAAGATACTTTTTATCGTTTCCGTAGCTTCCGTACTCGTTCTCAATCTGCATTGCGATAATATTACCGCCGTTTGTTATAAGCTGAGGAACGAGAAGTGAAAAGAGCTTTTCAAAGTAATCTCTGACGTGCTTTAAATATCCTTCACTGTTACAGCGAAGCTCAATGTTCTTATCCGCTAAAAGCCAGGCAGGAAATCCGCCGAACTCCCACTCTGCACAGATGTAGGGACCGGGTCTTACGATGGCGTAAAGTCCGAGCGCCTGTGCAGTTTTAAGGAATTTCACAATGTCAAGCATACCGCTGAAATTAAACTCGCCCTTTTTCGGCTCGTGTAAATTCCAGCAGACATAGGTTTCTACTGTATTGAAGCCTGCCGCTTTAAGTTTTAGAAGTCTGTCCTCCCAGTACTCGGGAAGAGTACGGAAGTAGTGCATAGCACCCGAGTATATATTTAAGGGCTCGCCGTCAATACAAAAGCGGTCACCCTTTACTTCGAAAGTTTTTGCCATATTATTACTCCTTTAATAAGGGTATCTCCTATACCCTCTGAGAAGGTATAGGAGAGTTATTTTTAACCGTAGATAGGACCGTACTTTTCGCAGGCCTTATAGTCTGCGCTCTGGCTGTCCTCTGTTCCGAAGGCTGCCCATGAGTGAGGACGGAAAATTCTGTCTTCGGGAACGTTGTGCATATTTACGGGAATACGGAGCATAGATGCCAGAGTGATAAGGTCATCACCTACGTGTCCGTAAACGGTTACGCCGTGGTTAGCACCCCAGTTAGCCATTACGGAATATACATCCTTGAATGCGCCCTTACCGGTAAGAATGGGAGCGAACCAGGTGGTGGGCCAGGTGCGGTCTGTTCTTACGTCAATAGTGGTGTGTGCATTATCGGGAAGGTCTGCTGTGTAGCCTTCTGCTATCTGCATAACAGGACCGATACCCTCGATGATGTTTACACGGAGCATGGTAACAGGCATTTCTGCTCTGCAACGGAAGTGGCTGGAGAATCCGCCGCCTCTGAAGTATTCGTAGTTGGCTCTGCACCAGTCGGTGGCTTCAAGACAAGCCTTCATATCCTCTTCTGTCATTTCCCAGAAGGGCTTCATACAGCCCTCGCCCTTATCGTTCTTTGCCGCACCGCTTCCGTCAAGAGCAGTAGCACCTGAATTGATAAGATGGATAAAGCCGTCCTTTGCCTTACCTTCGGGCTTATAGCCTGTTACTCTTTCGCAGGCCTCGGGAGACCAGTATGTACGTACGTCGTGGAAGCAGGGAGCACTGCCTGAAACGAGAGTACCGAGCATCATAGCCACGCCGTTAAGAGTGTCGTTTTCTGTAGCAAAGGGTGTGGGAGCCTTTGGGCCGTTCCAGTCGAAGGTAGAAGCCATAATAGCTTCGGTAAAGTCAGCATTGGGAAGCCAGTCAGTCCAGTTTCTCTGTCCCTGGAAGCCGCCTGCGACAGCATTCTTACCGAGTGCTTCCTCGTGCCATCCGAGTTCGTCAAGTTTTTTGTTACCGTAGAGAATATCTCTTACGATAATGGAGAACTTGGCAATGAATTCCCAGTCCTTATCAGCGGGAACTACCTTGGATTTTCTGATGATTTCGGGAAGATCCTTACCTGCATTTACATCGAAGCCTTCCTTACAGTTAGCCTTGATCCAGGCGAGTGCCTTTTCGTATTCGTCCTTATCGTAGATTTCGAGAGTGATTCTTCTGATAATGTCACTCATATCCACCCATTCTGCACGGATACCGAAGTATTTCTGGAACATAGCGGCGTCACAGTAGCTGCCTGCGATACCCATAGAAATACCGCCGAGGTTTACATAAGCCTTATTCTTCATCCAGCCTACTGCCACGGCACCTTTAGCGAAGGAAAGAATTTTCTTTGCTACATCGTCAGGAATGGTTTTATCATCCATATCCTGTACGTTTTTACCGTAGATGGAGAATGCGGGAAGTCCCTTCTGTGCGTAAGCAGCCATAACTGCGGCAAGATAAACCGCACCGGGTCTTTCAGTACCGTTGAAGCCCCATACAGCCTTGATTGTGTTGGGGTTCATATCGAAGGTCTCTGAGCCGTAGCACCAGCAGGGAGTTACGCTGAGAGTGGCAACAACATTTTCCTTGGAAAACTGCTCTTCACATTTTGCAGCTTCTGCACCGCCACCGATTGTGGTATCGGAAATTACACATTGAACGGGAGTACCGTCGGGATATTTAAGAGTTTCGCTGATGAGTTTAGCCGCTGCTTCAGCCATACCCATAGTCTGTGCCTCGAGGCTTTCTCTTACACCGCCCCAGCGTCCGTCGATAGTAGGTCTTATACCAATTTTAGGATATAACATAATAATTTTCTCCTTTATGTTTATTTATTAATTATTTTACAGAATCTTTCGAAGGCTTCATCCCAGTCGGATGTATGCTCTTCTTCGTATTTTTTCACCTTTTCGGTCTCTGCGATAATTTCTCGTCCCTTTTCTATGCTGTCGATTTCACCCAAGGCAATAAGCTGAAGAACAATATTGCCTAAAGCAGTAGCCTCAATAGGTCCTGCAATTACGGGGATTCCGAGACTCTGTGCAGAAAGCTCGCAGAGGAAGCCGTCCTTCGTACCGCCGCCCATAAGGTGAAGTACATCGAACTTTTTACCCGTGCACTCGCTTATCTGCTCGAGAGCAAGTCTGTATTTGAGAGCGAGACTTTCATAAATACATCTGACTAACTGACCGATGGTTTCGGGAACAGGCTGACCGGTATTTTTACAGTAGGCTCTTATCTTATCGGGAAGATTGCCGTGAGCGGAAAGCTCGGGAGCATCAGGGTCGATGAAGGACCTGAATTTTTCACTTTCACGGGCAAAGGTTTCAAGTTCATTATAGGAATATTTACGGTCAGTTTTGGCAAGGTCGCGACGTGTTTCCTGGATAAGCCACAGACCGCTGATATTTTTTAGAAAATTGATTTTTCCGTTGGCGCCTACTTCGTTGGAAAGCTCGAGAGCGTTACTCTGTGCTGTCATAACAGGTTCGTCAAGCTCACAGCCGATAAGGGACCAGGTACCGCAGGAAAGGAAGGCGGCATTTTCACTCTTAGTCGGCATAGCGGCTACGGCACACTGAGTATCGTGTCCTGCCACGCTTACCACGGGAATACCCTTATAGTCACCGTTTACGGTAGCACTGGGACATATTTCAGGAAAAATATCCTTTCTTATACCGAAGCATTCCGTAACCCTATCGCTCCACTTTTTAGTTAAAGGATTCAGCATCTGTGAAGTAGATGCGATGGTGGTTTCACAGACCTTTTTACCTGTGAGAAGGTAAGAAAACAGGTCAGGCATAAACAGAAGCTTGTCAGCATTATCCTTATTATCATCTGAGATAAGCTGAAAAAGTGTGTTGATATTCATTATCTGATTGCCTGTTTCAGCGTAAATCTCTTCTGCGCTCATTTCGGAAAAAGCCTTACTGAGAGCATCCTTTGTTCTTTCGTCACGGTAATGGTAAGGCTCGTGGATTATCTTGCCTTCTTTATCTAAAAGAGCATAGTCAACTCCCCAGGTATCAAAAGCTATGGAGTCGATCTTCCCTGCCTTTTCTATGGCAGTTTTCACCTCACCGATTATCATATCCACATCGTGGCAGACGTGTCCGTCTACTTCCTTGGGGATGTTTTCGAAACGGTGGATTTCTTCGTACTTTATCTCTTTTCCGTCAAAGATTGCCTTAATGGCTCTGCCTGTCGATGCACCGAAGTCAAAAGCTAAAACTGTTTTCATTTCACCACACCCTTTTTGAGAAGAATGTTGGCATAGATTGCCTTTTCACCTGTAGCGATGATAAGATAGGCTCCCTTCGCTCTTTCATAGAAGGCGAAACGCTCAGTATAATCAATAGCGTGGTGGGTCGGCTCGTGCTTTGAAAGTATATCTTCATAGGTGCCCCATATTTCAGGAGTACCGCAGGTGTCACCCTTGACGACCTCCATAAGTGCTACGGGCTTTTCCGTATATGTATCGAGAGGGATAAGATCAAGAACGGCATCTAAAATTTCAGGTACACCGTGTCCGTCAGCACGGATAACTATTGCATCTTTACCCACGCTGTGACAAGGGAAGTTACCGTCAGCGATAACTAATTCGTCTCCGTGTCCCATTTCAGCCAGAGCCTTCAGCAACTCGGGAGAAATAATCGGTGATATTCCTTTAAGCATAGTATCACCTCTTAGTCTTTCTTGTGAAGGATTTCGTCGTCACCGTTGAATACCTTATAACCGGGATGACGGCCTGTAACTCTGTAATAACCGCGAAGATCAATAAGCTTCTGAATGTTATCTCTGCTGATGTCGTGGCTTCCGCCTAAAATAACAGCGTTAATGGTAATCTTTGCCCAGAGCTCGAGGCTTTCCATTCTGTAGAAGGCTGTGATTACATCACTGCCCACAGCGAGAGCGCCGTGATTTTCCAGAAGCATTACGTCGTGCTCCTCGAGATAGGGCTCGATAGAATCGGGCACCTCGGAGGTAGAGGGTGTACCGTAGGGTGTGAGAGGTACAGAACCGATAACTGCCACGTCCTCAATCATATTGTACATATCCATAGCCTTGTGAGCAACGGCAAAGCCTGTGGCTCCGGGAGGATGGGCGTGAATTACACTGAATACGTCCTCTCTTTTATCGTAGCAGCGAAGGTGCATTTTTATTTCACTTGAAGGACGGTAGCCTTCCTCTGCCTCTAAAATATTTCCCTCTTTATCGAGAATAACGAGTTTATCGGGAGTGATGAAGGATTTGCTGATGCCTGTGGGAGTGGCTACTATTCTGCCGTCGGGAAGCTTAGCGCTGACATTACCGTCATTTGCTGCTACCCATCCGAGCTGCCACATTTTGTGACAGACATCACATATCTGTTCTTTGATTTGCTGTAAAGTGTCCATATTAAGTCTCCTTTGTTATAATTTTCCTTTCTAAGTATAACAAAAAGACTCAGCAAATTCAATATAAATAAGATAAATTTTAACTAAAAAAAGACTGCCACCGTTCAAAGTGACAGTCAGATATTTCATTTTACCACTCTCTGATAACTTCAGGATTAGCAAAGATTTCATCGAGCTTTTTGATATAGGGCAGAACATCACTGAAGCCACCTATTCTGTGGTCAAAGGTAACAGTAATGGGAAGGGTTTTCCTTGTACCCATATCTATTTCTCCTTTTTCGTTTCTGAAAACATAGTTTTCATCTCTTGCCACACCGACAGCCATAAGGAACACCTGAGGATAAAGAAGAGGTGCATTGGTAACTCTGCCGTTGAGAGACTGATTTACTGCGCCTAAATTTGTAAGGCATACTGTACCCTCGTCAAGATCATCGGGTCTGAGACAGCCCTTGCCCCTAGGAGCGTGCTTGAAGATGCCCTTTACGGAGGCAACCTTGCCCTTACCTACAAAGCCCATGAAGGTCTGGGCAAAGGTGGTAAGGAATTTGCCCTGAAGAAGGAAGCCGTAGGTTCTTCTGGTAAGAAGGTCAAAGAGAACACGGTCAACATCACTTGTCTCCATAAGCTTTACAAGCTCAGCAGTACGCTGAGAAATTTCTTTAAGGCTCATTTCCTCACAGGAGCGGACCTTGACAGGAAAGGTCTCCCCTGTATTAAGGATAAGAGGAACTGCGATATCCACGTGCTTTTTGATAATAAGTCTGCCTGTGGTGCAGAAACGGTTATATTCAATGTAGGAATTGAGTCTAGGTGCTACCTTAAGACCCTCGACCATAGCGCGCATCATAAGGTCATTGAAGGTAAGATTATAGTCACACTCTGCCTTGAGCTTACGGAATTCCTCCCAGAATTTCGTCACATCAGCATCATAGGTATAGCCGGGTGTAGGCATATCCTGAGCATTAGTGAGAACGTTACCTGAAATCTTCGCTTTGAGATTGAAATATTCTATAGTATCGCACTCTTCAGGACCGTGTGTCATATAATTTTTAAATCTTTGGAACTTATTCATTGCTTTTACCGTCCACTTCTTCATATTTTCCTTTTTGGCTTTACCGATTGAGTGTAACACGAACAGCCCCTCTTTGTCAATTGCTTTGAGCGTTATGAAACAAATTTAATTAAACTGTATAGTTTGTTAATTGTTTATTCTCATAAAAAGAACAGCACCCCCAGAGGAGTGCTGTAATAAAAATTCAGTTAATCATAAACATATCTGAGTTCTTCATCCCATTCGCCCTTGATGAAGTTTCTTACTCTTACGACAATTTCGTCCTCGTAAACCTCAACAACGATACCGTCACCTGCTTCATAATCGGTGATTTCGGTAACACGGCAAAGGTTGATGCAATCAACACCGTAGGAGTTATAGAAATTATCTCTGCCGATCTCATCATGGATATGACCGTGAATGAAAAGCTCTACATCGTAAGCCTTAAGAAGAGCTGCAAGCTCTGTCTTATCAACCTCGGCGCCTTCGGTTCCGTCTAAATCAAGATAACGGAGAGGATAATGATTAAAAACAAAGACAGGAGCATCCGCTTCCTTTGCTTCCTTAAGAACACCCTCAAGCCATTCAAGCTGTGCTTTGGTCATAGTGAAATCCTCTGTATCAGGTCTTTCGGAAACAAGACAGATCATATAAACGCCGTCAATCACTCTGTAATAATAGTCATTTTCGAGCTTGTTACCGAGATAAAGAGCATTATTCATAAGATATTTCTCACGGAGCTTGGCAGAGTCAGTGCCCTCTGCACCGTTACCGTAGTCGTGGTTACCGGCTAAAACGAAATTATTCTCAGCGGGATTTATTGCTCTGATTGCTGAGTAGAAGAACAGATCCTCTAAAACCTGTCCGTTCATTACATTGTCGCCGGTGTAGAAGACAGAATCAATATCCTCACCTGCTTTGATGCCTTCGAGAACATCGTAAAGTTTGCTGTAAGATTTAGGCTGGTTGGTTTCTACATGAATGTCTGACACAGCAACAAAGCTGGTGATAAGCTCGTCAGGTCTTTCTGCGGCATAAGGAACACCTGTGCCACCGAAAGCGGGAGAAATCATCATAAGAAGTGTCAGAATAGTAGCAAATAAATCCTTAAGGTAAATAATTACTGTAGTAAAATCCATATTTTCTTCCTTCTTTCTTTTATTTTAATAAATTATACCATAGTATTTTTAATTTGTAAATTAAATATTGAATTTCTTTATAGAAAAATAACGGGACTCTTAATAAGAATCCCGTTAAAATCTTTTCAACTGTAATTATGCACCGAAAAGTACAAGTAATGAAGACACAAGAGCAAGAACGAAGAAAACTACACCGGCAATCTTTGTAAACTTAGCAAGCTTTGCTTCCATAGTTCTGCCTTTATTCTTACCGAAGAAGGTATCACCTGCACCTGCAATAGTGCCTGAAAGTCCTCTCTGCTTGCTTTCCTGTAACATAACGAGAGCAATGATAAGAACAGAAATAATTATAATTATAATTGATAATACATACTGAAGCGCTGTCATTTGTTTGACCTCCCAAATTTTATACTATGGTATTCTATCACAATACCTTACAAAATGTCAATAGATTATTCAGATTTTTTACGTTTTGACTGAGGAAGTCGGAAATGTTTACCTTCTGAATCTTCAAAAGTGTCTATCATAGCCTTCTCTGTTCCCTCTACAGCTTCTTTAGTAATGACAAGCTTTCCGAAGGTGCCGTCGGAAGGAACCTCATACATATAATCAAGAAGCAGTTTCTCCATTATGGAGCGGAGTCCTCGTGCACCTGTTTTGGCTTCCAGAGTCTTTTCGGCGATAGCCTTAAGCGCATCAAAGTCAAATTCAAGGTCAATATCATCAATACCGAAAAGATACTGATACTGCTTTACGAGTGCATTTTTCGGCTCAGTCATAATTCTCACAAGTGCCGCCTCATCAAGATTATCAAGTGCAGTGATAACGGGAAGTCGGCCTACAAGCTCGGGAATAAGTCCGAATTTTACCAGGTCGTGATGAACTACCTTGTGCATAATCTTGCTGCTTTCGAAGTCACTCTTTGTCTTTATGGAGGCACCGAAGCCAAGGCCTGAGTTACCCATTCTCTTTTCTACTATCTTTTCGATTCCTTCGAAGGAGCCTGCACAGATAAAGAGAATGTTTGTGGTATCAATCTGAATAAACTCCTGCTGAGGATGCTTTCTGCCGCCCTGAGGAGGCACATTTGAAACAGTACCCTCGAGGATTTTCAGAAGTGCCTGCTGAACGCCCTCACCGCTAACGTCACGTGTGATGGAGGTGCTTTCGCTCTTTCTGCCGATTTTATCGATTTCATCCACATAGATGATACCCTTTTCTGCTCTCTCCACGTCGAAATCTGCCGCCTGAATGAGTCTGAGAAGAATATTTTCGACATCCTCACCCACGTAACCTGCCTCAGTAAGAGTAGTAGCATCGGCAATAGCAAAGGGGACATCGAGTATTCTTGCCAGAGTCTGAGCAAGCATAGTTTTACCTACACCTGTGGGACCGAGCATAAGAATATTACTCTTGCCCACCTCTACAGGGCTGTCTTTACCTGAATATATTCTTTTGTAGTGGTTATAAACTGCAACACTGAGTGCTTTTTTTGCCTCATCCTGACCGATAACATATTCGTCAAGAAGTGCTTTGATTTCACTCGGTTTTTTGAGTGATGCAAAATCGTTTTCGCTTTTTCCCGCTTTTTTATCCGTTTCCTCTTCTACAATCTCACGGCAAAGGGATACACATTCATTACAGATGTATACACCGGGACCTGCAATCAGAGTCTTTACATCATTCTGGGATTTGTTGCAAAAGGAACATCTTACGTTTTTATCCTTGATGTCACCGTCTCTTGCCATAATTTCTACCCCTTAATCTCTTTTATATAAAATCTTATCAACAAGACCGTATTCGAGAGCCTCTTCAGCAGTCATAAAGTTATCTCTTTCAGTATCCTCTGCGATAACAGAAATATCCTTACCTGTGTTTTC
>JAZNMU010000175.1:0-8437 GCA_045579865.1 Acutalibacteraceae bacterium | reverse complement strand
AAAGCGCACGTTAGTCGGTGTTTTTAGCGATGAGGGTCCACCCGTTCCCATCCCGAACACGGTAGTTAAGCTCATCAGTGCTGACAATACTTGGCTGGAAGCGGCCCGGGAAGATAAGGCGATGCCGACACAACTTAAACCACAGCAAAGGCTGTGGTTTTTAATTTTCTATAAAACTTTTCCCTTGTTTTTTGATATTTTTTCAAAAAGCTATTGACAAACAAGTGTAAAAAGCGTATAATATCA
This sequence comes from Acutalibacteraceae bacterium, assembly GCA_045579865.1. Taxonomy (GTDB): domain Bacteria; phylum Bacillota; class Clostridia; order Oscillospirales; family Acutalibacteraceae; genus UBA6857. The sequence goes on along the minus strand of JAZNMU010000175.1, from coordinate 8,191 downwards.
CCTGTTGATTAAACGACTGCGTAATAAAGCGCACGTTAGTCGGTGTTTTTAGCGATGAGGGTCCACCCGTTCCCATCCCGAACACGGTAGTTAAGCTCATCAGTGCTGACAATACTTGGCTGGAAGCGGCCCGGGAAGATAAGGCGATGCCGACACAACTTAACCACAGCAAAGGCTGTGGTTTTTTATTTTTTCTGTGAGAATGCGGAATATATAAAAAAAGCGGACACGGCAAGCCGTGTCACTACACAATCGATTATGTCAGGTCAGAACAAAATGCGGCGGGGTAGAGTCACCCCGCCCTACTTATTATTTTCCGTCACCCTGTCGTTTGCCACCTCTCCCTTCCCGAGAGGCTTTTTTCAACATTCAGAATTTTTCTTCCCATTCCTTCTCTCTGAACCCAGTCAGCACGAAATCATCCCCTATCAGAAGCGGTCTTTTAACGAGCATACCGTCAGTGGCTAAAAGAGAGAGCTTTTCCTTTTCGCTCATAAGAGGGAGTTTATCCTTAAGTGCCATTGACTTATATAAAAGTCCGCTGGTGTTAAAGAACTTTTTCAGAGGCTGACCGCTTAAAGCGTACCAGTATTCAAGCTCTTCAAGGGTAGGATTTTCGGCTTTGATGTCTCTCATTTCATACTCTATTCCCTTTTCATCGAGCCATTTTTTAGCCTTCTGACAGGTGGTGCATTTGGGATAACATATAAATTTCATCATAATGATTCTCCTTTATTCTATTACTTCTAAATAAAAACTTACGGGGCGGAAGCCGTCATTACAGGAAAGCATAGCAGTTTTTTTGTTTTTCATCCAGCCATCATAAAAATCCTCACCGCCGTGAGCCAGAGCCATCACAAAAGGCGACAAAGTCTCCCAGGCGCTATCGCAAAAGCCCTCGGGCTTTTTCCATCCCTCACAGACAAAGACCTGACCCTCTTCAATATCACAGGCGTGTTCTATAGGATTTTCATATTTTTCTATCAGATCATCGTAACGTGCCTTACGCATTACGGTGATTTTTACTTTTTTCATTCACTCACTTCCTTTTCACTTATTTTATCACAACTTTTTTTCATTGTAAACCTTTTACCGGTTGAGTAATTCTGACTTTTATGTTATACTGTGAAAATAAAACAAAAAGGAGAGACGATATGATTAACGAATACCCTAATCCTTTTATTTCTGAACGTGCAGACCCTTATATAACCAAGGGAGACGGCTGTTACTACTTCACAGCCTCTTATCCCGCTTTTTACGACGCCGACCACGGCTATGACCGTGTTATATTAAGAAAGTCGAACACAGTGGCAGGTCTTGCCAAAACAGAGGAAAAAACTATATGGAGAGCCCACGAAAGCGGAACTATGGCAAGGCATATCTGGGCACCCGAGATTCATAAAATAGGCGGTAAGTGGTATATTTTCTTTGCCGCAGGCAATAAAGATGATGTATGGCATATCCGACCCTATCTTCTACGCTGTGACGGTGATGACCCCTATAATGACAGCTGGACGGAAATGGGAAAGATGCAGGCAAGTGACGGTGACGAAGAATCCTTCACTTCGTTTTCCTTGGATATGACCTATTTCGAGCACAAAGGAAAACACTACCTTATATGGGCAGAAAGCCGTCCTGACTCCTCTCTCTTTATGGCAGAGATTAATCCCGAAAACCCGCAGAAGCTAATCACAAAGCCTATGCTTCTTACGAAACCCGAATATGAGTGGGAAAAGGTGAGATTCCGTGTAAATGAGGGTGCTTCCGTGCTCAAAAGTGAGGATAAGCTCATAGTATTTTTCTCAGCCTCAGGCACGGGCAGTGAATACTGTATGGGTATGGTTTATATAGATGCAGATTCAGACCCTATGGTAAAAGAAAGCTGGACGAAGTGCGACAAGCCCGTTCTTTCTACGGAAGATTTACAGGGCGAGTCAGGTCCGGGCCATAACAGCTTCGTTTACGATGAAAAAGACAGACTTCTCCTCGTTTATCACGCAAGACCGGAAGCCCATCTTCACAAAAAATGCGGTACCTGGTGCGATGAGTCACTGTATGACCCCTGCAGACACGCCCGAATCCGTTTCGTCACATTTGACGAAAACAATCTTCCTATTATAGAAAGGTGAAAAAAATGAACAGAAAATTCCTTATCGTCGGCGCCGGCAGAAGCGGTATCTGCTGTGCGAAAATGCTCATGGAAACAGGCGACGACTTTGTAATATACGACGGAAATATTAATCTTGACAAAAAAGCCACTGAGGAAAAAATCGGCAAAAAAGACATCCCCTTCATTCTTGACACAATAACCGAAAATGATTTTAAAGGAATTGATGTCTGTGCCGTAAGTCCCGGTGTTCCCTATAACTCCCCCGTCCTTACTATGGCAAGAGAGAAGGGTATCCCTCTCTGGAGCGAAATCGAGCTCGCCTATCTTTACGACAAGGGCGACATAGTGGCGATAACAGGCACAAACGGAAAAACCACCACTACTTCCCTCGTTTATGAAATCGTAAAGGCTCACAACGAAAACACCCTGCTTGTGGGCAATATAGAAATCCCTTACACAGGACTCGCCCTCACCTCAAAGGAAGGCGGTGCTACCGTGGCGGAAATAAGCTCTTTTCAGTTAGAGACTATGATAACCTTTAAGCCGAAGGTGTCTGCCATTCTCAACATCACTCCTGACCACCTCGACCGCCACGGCTCAATGGAAAATTACATTGAGCTGAAAAAATCCATAGCAAAGAATCAGACCGCCGAGGACTTCTGTGTTCTCAATTACGATGATGCAGTTCTCCGAGAATTCGGAAAAACTATGACAAACTGCAAGCCTCTTTTCTTCTCTGCTAAGGAAGAACTTACCGACGGTCTTTTCTACAAGAACGGAACAGTTTACAAGGCAGTCAGCGGTGCTGTCACTCCCTACCTCACACAGAACGATACTAACCTCGTAGGTGTACATAACTTTGAAAACATTATGGCGGCTGTTCTTATGACAGAAGCCTTCGGAGTACCCGAAGAAACAATCAAAAAGGCTATAAAGACCTTCCGCGCTGTAGAGCACCGCATAGAGTTCGTCACCGAGAAAAACAGTGTAAAATACTATAATGACTCAAAGGGCACAAACACCGATGCGGCAATAAAGGCCATCGACGCTATGTCCTCGAAAACCGTACTTATCGGCGGCGGATATGACAAACACAGCGATTTCACTGAATGGGTAAGCCACTTCCCCGGCAAGGTAAGAAAGCTCATCCTTATCGGTCAGACCAGAGAAAAAATTGCCGAGGCCTGCGAAAAAATCGGCTTTACGGATTATGTTTTCGCTGAAAGTCTTCCCGAGGCTGTAGCCATAGCGGCTAAAGAAGCTAAAGAGGGCGACTGCTGTCTCCTCTCCCCCGCCTGTGCATCCTGGGGTATGTTTAAAAGCTATCAGCAAAGAGGCGAGATGTTTAAGGAAGAAGTAAGTAAATTATAAACCAAAGGCGGTACTTTTCCGAAAGCACCGCCTTAATTTATTCCTCTTATTCCTCCATCTGCTTGCTCATAAAGCCTGCCGCCACCTGAGCGAGCTTCACATCGACCACACCGGGAGTTTTCTTTTTATCATCACAGAGAAGCACCACGGCACCTAATATATCACCTGCGCCGATAATGGGACACATAACCGCTATCTCCTTGGGCATCTCTTCGGAAACCACTATGTTATCCTTATCCGTACCGAGGGTAAATCCGCTCCGCCTTTCCATATAGCTTTCGAGCATAGGCGAAATCCTCTTACCGACGATATCCTTTTTCGGCATACCCGCCGCCGCCACAACTCTGTCTCTGTCACAGATTACTGCAGCAAGACCCGTAGTACGGCTGAGTACATCAACATACTGCTTTGTATCTGCACCCAGTTCTCCTACAGGTGAATATTTTTTGAAAATTACCTCTCCGTCTGCCTGAGTGTAGATTTCGAGGGGGTCGCCGTTACTGACAATACTGACATCGTAAACCTTGTCCTTATGGTTGTTCCTTTTAAGGACTTTTTGGCGTTTGAATACTGAGATATCTACGATGTCTGAATTAAAATTTACGGCTTCCTCCTGCTGTTCGGGAAGCATTCCGCTTGTTAAAATCGACTCTATATCTGCCTTTAATTTGATGTGTATATGGTCTTCATAAACATAAATTCTTTCAATAAGAAGCTCAAGGTCATTTTTATCAAGCTTTTCTTTATTAAGAATTTCATCAAAAATATTAATAGCAAGATTCGCTATACGGTTAACTCTTATGATTGTGTTATGCTTGTTTTCAGTAAGTTCAATCTGATTTTCAAGCCCCTGAATTTTATCATCACACTCGGCAATCATTTCTTCATAAAGCGATTCAATGTGAGCTTCTTTTTCAGGATGCTTTATTACTTCTCTGGTCTTTTGTCTGATATAGATTTTGCGTTCTTCTCTTGCTTCATCAAGCTGTTTCTGAAGAAGATTTACCGTGTTTCGGTTACTATTGATAGCATCCTTTTCTCCTGCAATAGCCTTCTGCAATTTTTCAATCATATCGGCAGAAGTCATGCGGATTTCGGTAAGATACTCTTTGACGGTTTCATCAAGCATATCAACTCTTGTATGGTGACTTGTACACGCTTTAAGACCTCTTGTATGATAAGCACCGCATCGATAAGCGTCGGGCAAATCGGCTCTGCTCATAGGAAACATCGGACTTCCGCAGTCGCCGCACTCCATAAGCCCTGAATAAACATTGTCGTATTTCTTAACACCACGGTAATTGTTGGTGGTACGTTTTTTCATAGCTTCTTTAGCAAGAGCAAAAGTACGGTAATCAATGATTGCCTCGTGATTATTTTCAAATACTATATGGTCATCTTCATCTATCTTGATGTCGGCTCCGTTAATTTTCTTTCGGGTGTATTTACCCTGTCGGAGAGTACCGATGTAAAAATCGTTTGCAAGTATGCCCTGAATGGTAACAATGCTCCATACAGGCTTTGCTTTGATTTTGCACTCCTCACCAAGAGCCTCTTTTCTTGCCTTCTCACACATCCTTGGTGTGGGAATATTTTTTTCGGTCAGGTGGTTTGCAATTTTCTTGTAGCCCCAACCGTCGATATAAAGAGAAAAGATTTCTCTGACGACCTCAGCCTGAACAGGGTCAACCTCAAACGCCATTGTCTTAGTATTGGTAATAACATAACCGTAAGGTACGGCACAAATCCACCTTCCGTCTGACTGACGGCGTTTGATAACAGAACGAACCTTTTTCGAAGTATCGGTAACAGGCATTTCATTTATAAGGAACTGAAACTGAATTTTAAGCCAGTCGTCATCATTCGGAAAGTCAATAACATCACCGATAGATATGATTCTTACTCCTGCATCACGTAAGTCTTCAAGTTCAACAAGGCCACGGCTGTTTCTTCTTGAAAAACGGGAAAAGTCTTTGACAATAAGAATATCTTTTCGGCCTGAGACTAACTGCTTACGCATCTGCTGATAACCGTCACGCTGTTCAAAGGTGTAACCCGATTTATCTCTGTCTTCATAAAAAGTAAGAGTTGAACCAGGGAAATTTATTTTCACATAATCCTCAATGATTGCCTTCTGATTCTCGATTGAGGTATTGTCACGGTCAAGCTCAAGGTCAACTGAGATTCGACAATAACCGGCAATATCAAATTTTTCAATCATGTTCAATCCTCCTTTTTATCATTCACTACAGCTTCTATCATTCCGGTAACAACAGCGTTAAGCTCGGCAGCATTCTTTTCTGTTATTACAGAAGTTCCTGTTTCTTCTTCAAGCTCCCTTCTCGCATTACCTGCAATTTTACCGCCACGCTTGGCGACGGCTCTGCTTTCTTCAAAGGTTTCAGGTTTAGTTTGTGCAGAAATATCTTTTGTTGCAGTTTCAGCAAGCATATTTAAAATTATTTCTGTTGTACTCATATTATCACGAAGATTTTCTTTTTTTAGACCTTTGAGTTTCTTATACTGGCGTGTTGTCATACCTGACCAGGCCCGTGTAATTTCATCTGTCAGAATTGCATATTCTTTTCCTTTTTCAACGCCACGGGATTGCCATTCTGCTGTCAGCTCATTACGGACACGAATAGATAAAATACGCTGATGAATCCAATCTTCACTATATCCCTTTTTGAGATATGTATCAAGCGCTCTGTCAATTGCAAGTTCCGGATCTATTGTTTCCTCGATACGCTCTCTGCCCACTTCGGCAAGCCACATTTTGAAAGGCTCCGCTTTAGGTGAAGGAACAGATTGAATAATACGAAGAAGCTGTTCGGTGTCGGCAACATCGGTCAGATACTTTTTTCCGTCTTTCGGTGATTTCATTTTCAGTTGGTTACAGTTTGTAACCAACTGATTACCTTCCGCCTTGATGCGATGCTTCAGAACCTTCCAATAATTTTTTGCACCATCATAAGTTTCCTGTTCAGTCAAAATCCCAACCACATCAACAACAGAAAAATACCATTCTTCTTTTTCTTCATCCCAGGCAGAACGGATAGGTTGGTTTTCATACAATTGGATGTTATCATTCATTTTCAATCACTCTTTCAATAAAGTCTTGTATTTTTTCTTTGTTTCTGACAACATTGTACCACAAGTTTTAGGAGTAAGTCAACACTTTTCCATAAAAATTTTTACCGCCGATATTTTCCACCGACGGTAAAACAGAAATCTATATACAATAGTAATATAATCAAGTACGATTTATGTATTGTGATGTGAGTAACCACATCACGTTAAAGTCAGATTGAAAGCTCTGACTTCTTTGCCAAAAGCTCCATATTACGTTTCATCAGCATATACATATTGTCCTCAAGACTTTCACTGCCGGACTCGAAAACTACAGGAAGGTAATTTTTGTTCTTCCATTCTTTGAATTGAAGTTTCAGGGAATCCATCAGTTTTTTGTCTGCCGCTTCTGATTTTGATAACCAGAAGTAAACGACTTTGCGGGGAGCGTCTCGCACTTCTATTCGCAATAAGCCACACCTCTTAAATTATTTTTTATTTTTATTATTTCCATTTAATGCCTCCTTAAACAAAAAATTTTATCGTTCCCAACCGCTGCGATTACGATTGCGAGCCCTGCGGCTTTCTCTTTCAAGCTCCGTTGCTTTATCAACGAGCTTGTCAACCTCTTCATCACCGAAAACTTTTCGAAGAAGTCTGAACTTAAGTACATCTCCGACGAGCTCTTGATTTTCTTCACGAAGGTAACTGTTATCCTCATACAGTTCATTAACTTTTCTTTTATCAAGACCTGCTCCTACCTTCATGCCGAACACACGGGATTGAAGCTCCATACACTGCTTTGCTAATCCTTTAACAAGACCAATCAGTTTATCAAAAAGAGGCTCAATAAATTTCGTCTTGTAAGTTCTGGCGGTCATAAGCGGCGGAGGTTCAGGCAACTTGAACTCATCCTGCTCATAGAAATCTTCTGTCAGTTCATCTATGTTCACTTCGTACTTCGCAAGTGATTCATACTTTGCTGTCAGCTCCTCAACCTTGACATTGAGCTCCTCTGTCTGCTGAGTTAGTTTCTCAACTTCTTGCTTACGCATTTTCTTTTCGTAATCATAAACTGACAAATGCTTTTCGTGTGTCCCCTTCTTCTCCCACTGAACGCTGTGACGCTTCATAACTTCTTCGAGAGCTTCCTTTTCACTTTCTACCCAAAGATTCCATTCAGTTTCTTGCCGTGACTTACCGATGAAGCCTTGATTGGCAAGAGCTTGCTTCAGTGACACTCTTGTATCAAGACCGCGTTTACTTTCAGTAGTGAACGGTACAAAGTCAATGTGCAGGTGCGGAGTTGCTTCGTCCATGTGAAGGTGAGCAGAGAAAACATACAAGTATGGATTTCGTTTCTGAAAATCCCGATAGTACTCATCGAGTATTCTTTCAGCAAGTTCACCCTCCGGAGTTTTTGCATTGGTGTCTTCGTGATTGCCAATCTGAATTATGATTTCATGAAAAAGTTTTTCCTGTCTTCCTGTTCTGATTTTTTCGTAGTAGTTTTCGATTCTTCTGTCGGCTCGTTTTTGTTTTTCGTTGTATGTTTCAAGTGCATAATCAAACAAGTAGTGATACACTTCTTTTATATCTATGTTGCAGTACTCGGTGTTCAGATGAGTTCTTTCCGGGTCT
>JAZNMU010000174.1:0-20751 GCA_045579865.1 Acutalibacteraceae bacterium | reverse complement strand
CCCTTTTGTCCAATAGACAAAAGAGGTCTTTTTGTTGTAAAAGGGCTACAAAAAAGATATTTTCGGCAGTTTTAAGTATGAATGCGAGCTCTTACAGAAATCACGGCGAAGCCGTGTATATCATCAATTCCGCAGGAATTGCATATCATCAAAACGAAGTTTTGTATATCATCAAGCCGACAGTTTTTTGATACACACCTACGGTGTGATGAGATACAACACGGCATTGCCGTGTTGTATCTCATCAGTCCGTTAGGACTGTATATCATCACGCTTTAGCGTGTATCAAAACCTTTCGCAATGATGATATACAAAACTTCGTTTTGATGATATGCAATTCCTACGGAATTGATGATATACAAGGCTTCGCCTTGATTGTGTGCCTGACGGCACAGTGAAGTTGCCCTTCGGTAAACGGAGTTGATTTTTGAAGTTTGTTGTTATACAATGAACCTGAGGTGATATTATGTCTCTTAATACTACTGAATTTAATTCTGTTAAAATAACTTTTGACAAAGAAAAAACTAAAGCATACCGTAATAGCTTTAATAGTCCTTGTGACTGTCAGGACTGCAGAAACTTTTACAAGAACATAGAGGATAATAATGAACTTATTGAATTTTTAAATGTTTTTGGTATAGACTATCAGTTCTCTGACGAGGTTTTTTCTTGGGAGTTAGGTGAAGAAAGTAATTCTTTGATTCATTGTGAAGGTTATTACGGAATTTACGGGCATTTTGAAGGTGACGACTTCAATTATGAAAATTTTGGAGTCAAAATTACTTTTTCAAAGGGTGCTTCTGTGTCTCATAACAGAACAGGGGAATACTTCTGGATATGTGTTGATGGTGATTTTCCTTATATACTTGATGAAGAAAGAGAATTAACAGTTACCCTTCCACAAAAAATTGGAAGATTAAATTTTTTTGACAAATTTAAATCTATATTTCGCTTAAATTAATTGTTGTTATTTTGAGCAGTAAACCCAAAAATCCTCTTCGTGTAATGCTTTCAGGCTTAATATGCATATCTCCACCCGAAACGGAAAAAGTAATAACATAAAACAAGTGGAGGTAACGAAATGTTTAAACACGAAAAAATGCTTTTTCACCCTGTTTCGGTAGAAAAACCTAACCCTCAATATGCGGCTCTGCTTCAGGAACAGCTCGGCGGAGGCAACGGCGAACTCAAGGCTGCAATGCAATATATGTCTCAGAGCTTCCGAATCAAGGATCCGGAAATCAAAGACCTTTTTCTTGATATTGCCGCTGAGGAGCTCGGGCATATGGAAATGATAGCGCAGACTATTAATCTTCTTAACGGTCACGATGTTGATGCAAATAAGGTTGAGGCAGGCGAAATCCAGTCACATGTTATTCTCGGTTTAAATCCCGGCCTGATAAATGCTTCGGGCTATTCCTGGACAGCAGACTATGTAACGGTAACGGGGGATTTGTGCGCTGATTTGCTCAGCAATATCGCTTCGGAACAGCGTGCAAAGGTGGTTTATGAATATCTTTACCGTCAGATAGAGGATAAAAAGGTACGCGAAACCATCGACTTCCTTTTAAACCGTGAGGAAGCGCATAATCAGGTGTTCCGTGATGCCTTCAATAAGGTGCAGAATTCAGGCTCTAATAAAGATTTCGGTACAACAAAAGCAGCACGTATGTATTTTTCTATGTCAGACCCGGGACCTAATGCCTTTGCCAATAATGAAACTAATCCCGTATCATTCAAATAAGGTTGCATTTTTATATTTTAAGCTAAATCGGCAAGCTTCGGCTTGTCGTTTTTCTTTTATTCTTATAAATTGTTTTCGGTAATAGTATAAATATACATCCGTCATATTTAAACTGTTGCTTAATCAACACTTTGTACAAAAATATGTTCATAATTTGTTAAGGATTATAATTGAAAAGCAGGGGAGTAAGTGCTATAATTTTTCAAAATGAAAATATAATGGGTTATTATACCTGATTTACCGTAAATAACTAATGAAAAGAGGTACGGATGTGGAAAATTCGGCCGTAAAAAAAGACTGTAAATTAATCTATCTCAAAGCCTTTCTGTTTCTGTCTCCCTTCTTTTTCGGAGGCTACCATATATGGACATCGGCACTGTTTTCGGCGGTTCTGACCGTTTATCTGATACTGTTTTCACGTGAGGGAAAAAATGAAAAGAAAACAGTGATATCACTGTCTCTGCTTTCCGTGTTATTGATACCCGTTTCCTATCTCCTTACATCCTTATGGGCTGTTGACAGCGGAACGGCAGTTTACGGCTTCGTTAAGTTTTTACCGATTGCGCTGTTTGCCTTTGCCGTTCTGCCTTTTAGCAGAGAGGAAAAAACGGAGCTTTTCGATGTTGTTCCGTACAGTGCGGCGACTATGGGCGTTCTCTCCTACGCCTTGTCACTTATACCGTCTCTTTCACCTTACTTTTTAGTGGCAGAGAGACTCGGAGGCTTTTTTCAGTATCCGAACAGCTTTGCATGCTACTGTCTTATCGGTATACCCATACTGCTTCTGAAGGAAAAAACCACTTACATAAACTGGCTTCTTTCGGCAGTGCTGGTCGGTATAATTCTTTTAACAGGCAGCCGTACCGTCTTTATTTTACTTATGGCCGTTTCGGTAATTATTTTAATTAAAATTCAGTCAAGACATAAAATCAGGCTTCTGGCACTTATCGGCGGTATTGTGTGTGTCAGCCTTACTGTGGCTCTTTTGACCGATAATCTGCAGACAATCGGACGCTATCTTACCATTTCTGCTGAATCGAGCACCCTGCTCGGCCGTCTGCTTTATTATAAGGACGCGCTTCCTGTTATTCTGAAGCGCCCCTTCGGTCTCGGCTATTACGGTTACTATTTCTCACAGGGCTCATTCCAGAACGGCGTTTATTCAGTTGCTTTCATTCATAATGAGCTTTTACAGCTTCTTTTAGATATCGGGTGGATTCCTGCACTTCTCTTTGCTTATACTCTGATAAAAAACTTGCTTTCGAAAAAAACAGGCACGACAGAAAAAATCATACTTCTGATAATCTGCGGTCACAGTATGCTTGACTTTGATTTGCAGTTTGTGGCTGTTTTCCTGATTCTTATTCTCTCTCTTGACCTCGGAGCGGAAAAGGTTTTAGCAGTGAAGCTTAACAGGAAGGTCCTCGCCGCCGTTTGCGTGCTTTTAGCCGCCGTAAGTGTATATTTCGGTCTGATTAACGGGCTTTTCCTTGTGGGAAAATACGAGGCTGTCGATAAGATATACGGAAATGACACCCAGAGCAAGATTTTCCTTATGACGGATGAAAAGGATTATGATGAGATTAATGAGTATGCTGAGAGTATCCTTAAATCAAATAAGTATGTTTCCGTGGCGTATTCGGCCAAGGCGAATTATTACTTCAAAAAAGGCGATATAAAATCTTTTATCGAATACAAGGAAAAGGCTATTGACTGCTCGCAGTATTCCATTGACGAATATAACGATTACTGCGGAAAACTGCTGAGTGCAGTAAGCCTGTATCTGAAATCGGGCGATACGGAAAGTGCACAGTTCTGTGCAGAAAAAATAATCGGCATCGAAAAAAGTCTTTTACAGGTTAAGGCGGAGACGGATGCTCTTGCCTGGAAAATCAAGGACAAGCCCGAGCTCGAATTGAAAAAAGAATATTCGGAATATATCAAGGAGTTTAAAGAATGAAAAAATTTAACGGTAAAGCTATAGCGGTTATCGCTCTGGCAGTTGTTTTCACTGTTGCGCTTATAGTGTCTTTTGCGGATTCAGCAGGCAGAAATATGTCGGGCGGGGTGGTATTCACTGACTCTTCGGGAAATGAGATGGCTACGGTGAAATTCGACGGAGAGAATGAGGTAATCTCTGCCAAGGATGACGGATACTATGATTATATCAGACTCGCCGCAGAGGAAGCTGTTGAGCTGTATATATCATCCTCAGAAGGCGAAGGAGAAAAGAAAAAAGAAGATTTTTATGAAAGCATTTCAGTGGTAAAAACCAATTTCGATTCTTTTTATTACGATAAAATCAAAGAGGGGGTAAGCACCTCCGACCTCGAGAGCGACACACCTTTTGCTTCGGTAATAGTTGACGGAAAGGGCAGAGTGCTCGCATCCTACAGCTTTGTCAGCGATAAAGGTAAAAGCTATTCTCTTTATAAAACCTATGCAGGCTCGTCCATAAAGCCTCTGAGTGTTTACGCACCTGCTATCGAAAGTGGTACCGTTCACTGGTCGTCACCCATAAAGGATGCACCTATTAAAAAGATTATGAGCGAGTCCGAGGGCGTGAAGGATTGGCCTTCCAATGCAAGCGGAACATATACCGATGAAAATATGCTTATTTGCGATGCACTTTATAAATCAATAAATACAGTTGCTGTAAGAACCTTAAAAAGAGTCGGTGTCAGCTATTCCATGGATTTTCTCGGCGGAAAATTAGGTCTTAATCTTGACGCTGAAAAAAAGATTATAGAAAAATCCGACGATGATGAAATATACGGCAATATAGCTTTAGGCTATCTGATTGACGGAGTTTCACCGCTTGATATGGCGGGATATTACCAGATATTTATGAACGGCGGAAAGTATACTGAGCCTTATGCGGTGGTTTCTATTGCGGACAAAGAGGGGAATGTCATCGAGAAAAAGCCTGAAACGAAAAAGGTTCTTTCTTCTGCCACGGCATCTCTTATGGCAAGACTGCTTGAAGGGGTGGTGCAGAACGGCGGAACAGGTAAGGAGGCTGCAGTGCACGGAGTCAGTGTGGCGGGTAAGTCGGGTACATCCGATAATTACTACGACAACTGGTTTATCGGCTTTACACCGAAATTTGTGTGCTCTGTGTGGCACGGCTTCAATGACCAATCAAAGAACAGTGCTCCCTCGGTTTTCGGAAGCATTATAAAGCTGTTCCCTGAAACTGATTCGAAATTTATGCTCTCCAAAGAGGTGTCTCCGGCCATTTACTGTAATAAATCAGGGGGACTCAAGGGTAAAGGCTGTTATGATACATCAGTAGGTTATTACCTTAAGGGTAAAATGCCCTCCCTGTGTAAGGAATGCGGAAAATAATTATCCCGTAAGGATGTTGATATAGATTAGAAAAAATCAAAGGAGGATTTTTATGGAATTAGAAAGTAAGCAAATCAGACCTCTGCTTAAAAAGACACTGTGCTTTTTTATGACAGCACTTATGCTTTTCAGCTCCTTCGCAGGAACCTTCAGCGTTTTTGCTGTTGATGCTGAAAGTGCAGAAAGCAGTGCCCGTGAAGGTGTTCTGAGTATTTCCGAAGGCGAAACTAAAATGATAAATGTATATTCAGATCAAATTACATATATTGAGTTTGTGCCTACGGTGTCAGGTATTTATTCATTCAGCTCTAAGGGAGAAGTGGATACCTACGGTTATCTTTTTGATGAAAACCTGAATTCTATGGCTGAATGCGATGATTTTGAAGGCTTTAATTTCAAAGTTACCTATGAGCTGGAGGAGGGCGTAACCTATTATTACGGTGCCAGATATTTAAACTGGGGTGAAGGCTCATTTGATGTAACGCTTGTGTGCGATGAAGCATACTGCGAGCATAAAAATGTCACCTCATATCCTGCTGTCGATGCTACCTGTACCACTGACGGTATGACAAACGGTAAAAAGTGTGAGGACTGTCAGCTCTGGCTTGAGAGACAGGAGGTTATTCCCGCAGGTCATACAGATTCTGATGATGACTTTTTCTGCGATGCGTGCGGTTATGCCTTCGCTGTGGTTACTTCAGGTAACTGCGGTGACGAAGGGTGGTATTGGGATGAAGAGACCGGAGATCAATATCGAACAGATAATGCCCGTTACACCTTATATGATACAGGTATTCTCGTAATCGAGGGCGAAGGAAAAATCGGTATGGGAGAGTCAGGATATGACTGTATCGGTTCGATGTTCGTAGATACTCTTGGTGACATCTATGATTGTAATTTCATTAAAAAAATTGTAATCGGAGAGGGTATAACACATATTGGAAACAATATGTTCAACAGTAATGCTTCTCTCATAAGTGTCGAGCTTCCCGAAACATTGGAATATATTTCAGGCGGTGCATTTGAATATTGCATTAACCTCAGTGAAATATATATACCTCTTAATGTAGAAAACATAGAATACTCAGCTTTTAATTTCTGCGATAAGCTAAGAACTGTCAAAGGCTACAGACTCTCTGCAGGTTCACGTTTAGCTGAAAATATCGGCGCAGACTTCGTGACTCTCGATGAAAGCGAAATAGTCAGCATCGAAATTGAATCTCTTCCTTTCAGAACAGAATTCGAACATAACGGTCCGTATTTCAGTACTGAAGGCCTCGAACTCAGGATTAACTATGCTGACGGTTCTTCACGCGTAATCAATGATTATTTCGGTGTAGACTTTGTGGATGTATCTGTTTTAGGTGAGCACAAAGTAAATATATATGCCGAGGAATTTACATTATCCTATACAATTAATGTTTATGAGTATGTGCCTCACGTGCTTACTACAGGCGAAACAACAGAGCTGACAATCGGTGCATTTTACGATTACGGTATGTATTTCACTCCTGCCAAAAGTGGTACCTACCGTTTTAGAATCAATGCAGAGCCTTTTGCTCTTGTGAGCTATGTCAAAGCATCTGATTATGAGAGCGGAGATTGGCAGTGGGAAAATGATGCTTGGGTTTACGGTAATGAATCTTGGACTATTGAGCTTCAGGGCGGAGAAAAATATTATTTCCGTGCATATTCCGAAAATAGTAATGTTTCCTTCAGCATTACTCCTGAGTGTATATATGCCGACTGTGATCACGAAAGCACTACCTTCGTTCCCGGTTTTGATGCTACCTGCACTACCGACGGTAAAACCGACGGCGTAAAATGTAATGAGTGCTTTATGTGGGTCACAAAGCAGTCAACTATCACTGCAGGTCATATTGATGAAGACGGTGACCTTATTTGTGACAGAGCGGATTGCGGACACGAATTCAGCATTTTAGCTGAAGGCTACTGCGGTGACGAATGGGGCTGGGATGAAGAGTCTGAAGACGAATATCACAGAACAGATAACGCCCGTTACACCTTATATGATACAGGTCTTCTCGTAATCGAGGGCGAAGGCAGAATCGGTTTTGAGGACAGCGAATATTATGCCTTCTATGAACTGTTCGAAAATCAGCTCGGTGACAGCTATAATGATGATTTCATCAAGAAAATTGTAATAAAAGAGGGAATAACAACGATCGTAGGATCTCTTTTCCGTGATATGCATTCACTTGTAAGTCTTGAGCTTCCTGAGTCTTTGGAAAATATTTTTTGGGATGCTTTTGCATATTGCTGGAATCTTCGTGAGGTTTACATACCTCTCGGTGTCAGATATATTGACAGCGGTGCATTCTATGAGTGTGAAAAGCTCGAAACCGTCAAAGGCTACAGATTCTCAGAGGCTTCTCAGTTAGCCGGATATATCGGCGCAGACTTCGTGGCTCTCGATGAAAATGAAGTAGTGGGCATCGAAATTGAAACGCTTCCCTATAAGCTTAAGTTCAGACAGTATAAGGAAGATGAGCCTTTTAACGAATACTGGTACTTTAACCACGACGGTCTAAAAGTTAAGATTAATTACGACGACGGTTCAAGCCGTGTTATAGAGAACTATTTCAGCGTTGATTTTCCTGATCAGTCTGTTTTAGGTGATCACGAAGTTGTTATTACAGCGGGCGATTTCAGTACATCCTACACTGTAACCGTTTACGAATATGTAATTCCTGAAATTACACTTAATGAAACCGAAGAATTCACCGGCTGCAGCTGGGATGAACCCGCAGAGTTTTATTTCACTCCCGCAAAGAGCGGTACCTACCGTTTAAGACTATATGCAAGCTCCTATGCGGATTTACGCTATGCGGAGGCAGAATATCAGGATGATACGAACTGGCTCTTTGACTTCGACGGCAACAGAACTTATGAGATTGACCTTCAGGGTGGAGTGAAGTATTACTTCGAATCACGCCTTGAAAACAGCAACTCTACCTTCCGTGTAACTGCTGAATGTGTCTATGCTGAATGCGATCACGAGGATACTACCTTCTACGATGCAGAGGAGGCTACCTGTACACAGGCCGGCTACACAGCAGGTGTCAAATGTAACGAGTGTACGCTCTGGATTGAGGGTCACGAAAAGGTGACAGTACCTCATACGGACGATGATTCCGATAACATTTGTGACGTATGCGGTAATTCAATGTCCGACATTTCCGTAGGCGAAACAAAGAATGTAGAAATTATTTCCAATGAAATAACTTATCTTAGGTTTATTCCCGCTGAATCAGGTACATATACCTTCTATGCTGTTTCCGATGAGGACACCTACGGCTATATCTGTGACTCTGAAAAGAATGTTATCGGCTCTGACGATGACTATTTACGTTCTGATTTCTATGTTTCCAGTTATCTTGAAGCAGGCGAGACATATTATCTCGGTGCAAGATATTACAGTGAGGACAGAGAAGGCTCCTTCGACGTTTCTCTTTATTTCGGTGACCGCTCCGAGCTCAGCGGCTGGGGTGACGACGATGACGACTGGGACGATGACGATGATGACGAATGGTATGTTGAGATATGTGAAAACGGTTATATAGCTGAGAATATAGATGATAATAATGTCTGTCTTATCATAGATATGACAGAGGCACGTCAAAAGGCTTATGCCGACGGTGGTGA
This sequence comes from Acutalibacteraceae bacterium, assembly GCA_045579865.1. Classification (GTDB taxonomy): domain Bacteria; phylum Bacillota; class Clostridia; order Oscillospirales; family Acutalibacteraceae; genus UBA6857. The sequence goes on along the minus strand of JAZNMU010000174.1, from coordinate 11,993 downwards.
TCTTGTTGTTCCTGAAAAATTAGAAGATTATTATGTCAGAGGCTTCTCATTCTATAGTTTACAGGATTACGATAACGATCTTAGAAGTATCACTATTCCTGCATCTGTAGAAACTATTCCTTACGGTAACTTCGTTAACTGCGGTTTCGGAAACCTTGAAGAAATCATCGTTGACCCTGATAACCCGAATTATAAAACCATCAACGGTGTTCTTTATAACTATGATGTTACAGAAATTTTAGCCATTCCCCGTGCATATAAGGGTGTACTTACCGTTCCCTCTACAGTGCAGAATGTGGATAACGGAATTTTCTCAGGTATAAACGGTATTACTGAGGTTGTCTTTGAAGGACAGAGCGATATGGTCTTTGACGGCTATGTTCTTTATAATGCTGACAAGACAAGAGTTATCAAGGCTTTCGGTCTTAAGGGCAGCTATGAAATGCCTGAAAGCGTAACAGCTATTGACGATTATGCTTTCTCTGACCTTGATGAGCTTGAAGAAGTAAGAATCTCTCCCAACGTAACTGAGCTTTCATATTTCACCTTCTATGACAGTGACGCGCTTGAAAATGTAGAGTTGCCCGAAAATCTTCAGTCAATCGGTTGGTGTGTATTTGAAAGCTGCGATTCACTGAAAAATATTGAATTCAATGAAGGTCTTGAAAGAATAGGACACAGAGCCTTCAATAAATCAGGACTTGAATCAGTTTCTCTTCCCTCGACTCTTGTTGAGGCGGAAACTTTCACCTTTGCAAAATGCGAAAACCTCGAGGAGGTTAATCTCGGAACAGGTATTACTGAACTTCCGTCATATATGTTTACAGGCTGTACTGCTCTCGAGGAGATTTCCTTCCCTGAAAATGTAACTGTTATCAGTCAGGATGCCTTCTCAAATACAGGCTTGAAGGAGCTTGAAATTCCCGATAATATTGTCGATATCGGTTATGCTTTCATGAACTGTGACAGTCTGAAATCCGTTGTTATCGGTGACGGTGTGCTGACTATGGGTAAAGCCTTCCGTGGATGTGACGCACTTGAAGAGGTGACTCTCGGTAAGAACATCAGAGACCTTTCCTCTGCCTTCTACGGCTGTCGCTCCCTCAAAAAGGTCGAGGCTCCCGAAGGCTTCGACGGCTGGATGGAATATGCCTTCACGGATTGCGTAAGTCTCTCTGACGTAAAGCTTCCCGATACAGTTCAGACCATCGCATACGGTCAGTTCAGAAACTGTAACTCCTTAGGCGAGTTTGATATGCCTGAAAATCTTAAATCTGTAGGGGCGCATTCCTTCGATGATACAGAGCTTTATGAGAAGCAGGATGACGGTGACGTATACTTTGAACAGGCTCTTTATACCTATAAAGGAAATATGCCTGCCGATTACAGTCTTATCGTAAAGGACGGCACTACCGTTATTGCCGACTCAGGCTATGAAAATGAATTTAACCTCAAGCACATTGACCTTCCTGACGGACTCAGGTATATCGGTCGGTATGCTTTTGAAAGAACAGGTGTACAGACAGTTATAGTTCCCGATTCAGTTATTGACATCCGATACGGTGCGTTCAGAGACTGTTATGATATTTCCGATGTTTACTACTGCGGTACTGAGGATCAGTGGTCAGAGATAAACATTGAACCTGAAAACGGTTATCTTACAGCAGGTAATATTCACTATGAATATCAGCGCTGTGAACACAAAAACACTGTTAATGTTGAAGCTACATCCACTACCTGCGGTGAAGTGGGCTTTACTGCGGGCGTGCTCTGTACAGACTGTGATGAGTATATTTCGGGACACGTCGCAGTAGGTCTTGAACACAAGGACGAAGATTTCAACGGTGAATGCGATGTGTGCTCAGCTGCTGCACAGGAGGTATTCCTTACCGACGGAAATATCGTTTATATCGGAAAGGGAGAAATCCGTTATCTGAAGTTTGTCCCCGAAGAAACAGGAATGTATGTTTTGACAGCAGACAGCTCCCATGTAAATAATATAAAGGTTCTTAATGATAAATATGAAGTTATAGCTCAGCTCTATGATGAATACGGCTATATCAGCAAACCCGTTGACCTTGAAGCCGGCGAGATATATTATTTTGCTGTCAGGTTCGATTCAAAAGCCTTCAAGGGTGAATTCAGATTTGAAATCGGTGACAGATACATAGACTACAGTGACAGCTTCGCATATTCCGTCTCAAACGGAAAGGCTACGATTCTTTCTCATAATTATGATAATGAAAAAAATTTAATTATTCCCGATTCCTTTGAGAACTATCCTGTATATGAATTAGGCCATGGCTCTTTCGCAGATCATTATAGGACAGAAAAAATCGAAATACCTGAAAATGTGGCAAGAATAGTGTACTATTCTTTCGATGGCTGTCGCAGTCTTGAGGAGGTATATCTTCCCTCTACGATAGAATCCATCTGGACAGGCGCTTTTGATAATTGCGATAATATTACCGATGTTTACTATAACGGCACCAAGGAAGATTTCGGCAACATCAGAATCGAATTCGATAATGAGGCTTTACTCGATGCAAATATCCACTGTCTTGACGGTGATTTCGAAGCCTCATTCACTGAGGGCGACTTCACCTACAGAGTTAACTTTATGGGTAATAACGGCACGGTAACCGTAATCGGATATAACGGTGCCGGCGGTGATGTGGTTATTCCCGAAAAGGCAAGAGGATATGATGTCTCTGAAATTTCTTCCGAAGCATTCGGTGCACGTCCTGACATTACGAGTATTTCAATTCCTGCCACTGTAACCAGAATACATCACAGCGCCTTCGATTCCTGCGCTAATATCGAAAGGGTATACATTACCGATATAGCAAAATGGTGTAATATTTTCTTCGATTACGAAACTGCTACACCTCTTTGTCAGGATGCTGATCTGTATCTCAACGGTGAGCTTCTGACTGATGTTATTATTCCTGAGGGAGTAGAATACATCAGCAACTATGCATTCTACGGCTGCACCAGCATCCGTACTGTAGAAATTCCCGAAAGCGTTACTTATATCGGTTGGCGTACATTTAATTACTGCGATACTCTCAGCGATGTATATTACCACGGTGATGAGGATATGTGGAATGATATAGATTTCGGTGACTTCAACACAAGTCTTGAAAATGCTGTGCTCCACCTTTCTTCCTATAACCATGAACACTCTTTCACAGAGGAGACTGTCGCTCCCGGATGTGACAGCGGAGGTTATACTCTTTATACCTGTGTATACTGCGGTTACAATTATATAGACAGTTACGAGGATGCACTCGGTCACGACTATGAGACTGAAGTAACAGCACCTACTTGTGACAGTGACGGCTATACAACCTACACCTGTACAAGATGTGACGACTGTTATGAAGACGATTTCACCGATGCACTCGGCCACGACTATGAAGCACAAGTAACTGAGCCTACCTGTCAGGCAGGTGGTTATACCACTTATACCTGTACTGTTTGCGGTAACGGCTACAGCGATGATTTTACTGACAGCATTGACCATATTTATGAATCTGTCGTAACTCCTCCCACCTGTGATGAGATCGGCTTTACTACTCATACCTGTACTATGTGCGGCGATGTAATCGAAAATGAGGGCGTTGATTCTCTCGGACACGACTACGCATCAGCAGTAACTGCACCTACCTGTACGGAAGACGGCTACACAACTTACACCTGTTCAAGATGTAATGACAGCTACACAGATTCTGAGGTTGCAGCGACAGGTCATACTCCCGGTGCAGCGGCAACCTGTACAACTGCTCAGAAGTGTACAGTATGTCAGGCTGTTCTCAAAGAAGCCAAGGGTCATACGGAGGTAACCGATAAGGGCACACCTGCTACCTGTACTGCATCAGGTCTCTCAGACGGTAAGCACTGCTCTGTATGCGGTGAAATTATCGTAGCACAGACAGTGATAAATGCTCTGGGCCATAACACGGTTTCACATACAGGAAAAGCTGCAACCTGTACATCAGACGGATGGAAGGCTTATGTAACCTGTATCAGATGTAATTACACTACTTACACGGTAATTAAGGCTCTCGGTCATAATTATCCTGACGATTTCAATATCGTTTACGATGCATCTTATAAAGCATCGGGTGTTAAGATGAAGGGCTGTAAGCGCTGTAATGCTACGACAGACAGAACTGAAATTCCCAGACTTACCTTGGCTAAGGTTAAGGGCCTCAAGGCAACTCCTGATGCTAAATCTATCAAGTTCACCTGGAATAAGGTTACGGGTGCTGAAAGCTATGAGGTTCAGTATTCAACCAACGGCAAAAAATGGACTAAGGTTAAGTCCTCCAAAAACAGCGTAACAATCAAAAAGCTCAAGGCTGGTACTACCTATAAGGTTAAGGTTAAGGCTGTAGCAGGCACGAATAACGGTGCTTTCAGCTCAGTTCTTACTACCTCCACCGAGCCTTCAAAGGTAAGTGTTACAAAGGTTACTTCCTCTAAGTCAAAGCAGATTACCGTTAACTGGAAGAAGGTCAGCGGTGCCACAGACTATGAGGTTCAGTACTCAACTGCAAAGAACTTCAAAAAGAAATCCAAGACCGTTAATATCAAAAAGCAATCTACTGTAAAGACAACTCTCAAAAAACTTACCAAGGGTAAGAAATATTATATCAGAGTCCGTGCATATAAGACTGTAGGAAAGACAAAGATTTACGGTTCATGGAGCAGTGTTAAAAATGTCAAGGCTAAATAAATAATCTTTAAGGCACACCTTTTTCGCAGGGTGTGCCTTAAAATTTGGAGCTCACTGTAGAGTCTTTTTATTGTTAGCATATTTTTTATTCATATTTTACTCACATTTATAAGCTATAGTTCTGTGTATAGGTGAATTTTTGGAAATTAAATTGTGGAGGTAAAAATGAAAAAGCTGTTTTTGTTAATTTCTGTAGTTTCTGTTTTCTTTTTCTCTTTCGCTTCATTTACCGTTAACGCGCAGCAGACAGATGCAGATGTCGTTTCCGAAGAAAGCACAACAGCGGAAGCTGTAGCTGTCTCAGAGGAAGAAACTTCCGGAAGCGATGAATTCGAAGATGTTCTGCCGGAAGAAAAAATTTTCCCTTGTAAATCCGAAACTGTGGTTTCTCTTGACGGCAAGACTGTAATGATGGTAGGCAACTCTATGCTTTACTACGGTAACTGTGTTATTTACGGTGATGCAGGTAAGGAGGACTACGGTTATTTTTATCAGCTTATCAGCGCTAACGGTGAAAACGCCAGGGTTCTTGACCATACCTACAGCGGTAAAACTCTCGAATACATATACAGTAAGTATCTCAAAAAAATCAGTGAGCAGGAGAGAAGAAAGGTTGATATTGTAGTTCTGTCCGAGGCAAACAAAGATAACGAGGACCTTCTCGGTACCTGTCAGAAAATTATGGCGCTTTTCCCTGAAACCACAGAGTTTTACTTTATGTGTAATCCCATGATGCACTATAACAATATACAGAGTCTGCTTACAGGTGTGGAAAAAATCAGGGAGGCAGGTATACCTATAGTTGACTGGGGTAAGCTTGTCTATGAGGTTTACAGCGGTAAAACTAAGGTGCCCGGTGCACTTCTCGGTTATGATTTCTGCAGCTTTATTATTGACAACACGGACTATTCAAACGGTAACGGTCTGACCGTAAACGGCGGAAATCCCGATATCAAGCATCCCAATCCTCTTTCAGGTTATATATCAGCACAGATGCTTTATACATCCATTACAAACCGCTCCGCACTTTATACGGATTACAGCTTCTGTAATGACTCTACCATTCACAGCAGATTTAATATAGACGCCTTTGCGCTCAGTCACTACACAGGCACCAAAAAGACCAATTTCACAGATATTTTCCGTTCTCCGTCGGATATGTTCGGCTTGCAGAGTCTGATAGATACTTATCTTTCGGCAGAAGGTGAGCATCCTGTTTATGAGCTGAAAGCAGTGGCTCCTACCTGTATTTCAGGAGGTCTGAGTGAAGGGTATTATTGCCCGATATGCGATGAGATAGTAAAGGAACAGGAATATATCGGCGGGAAAGGCGGACATAAAATTATTTATAACGAAGCCGTTGCTCCTACCTGTACCAAGGCAGGCAGAACGGGAAGCGCCTACTGTTATGTTTGCGGTGAGTATCTTATAAAGGAATCTCCTCTCAAGGCTACAGGTCATTCCGATACAGTAATTATAACTCCCGCCGGCATAGGCAAAAACGGAACCAAAACAGTTTTCTGTACCGTTTGCAAAACAAAAACATCCGAAACAAAAATTTCCGCAGTTGAGTCAGTTACTCTCTCTGTAACTGAATATGTTTATGACGGTAAGGCAAAAAAGCCTAAGGTTACGGTAAAAACTTCTGACGGCAAGGTTCTTGAAAAAGATAAGGACTATACCGTAACTTATCCCGAAGGCAGAACAGCCATCGGAGATTATAAGGTAAAGGTTGAGTTTAAGAACAAATACAGCGGAAGTAAAACCCTTACATTTAAAATAAGAGCGGGGGTTACTTCTTCGCTTTCAGCGAAAAGCTACCTCAATTCAATTAAGCTTACCTGGAACAAGGTCAGCAATGCTACAGGCTACCGAATTTATCTTTATAATACCAAAACAAAAAAATACGAAAAATATGCTGACACTAAAAAATCAGCACTTTCCGTAAAAAAACTTAAATCGGGAACTAAATATAAATTCAGAATTAAAGCATATACTGTAGTAGGCAGCAAGACATATATCACCGCTTCTTATAAGTATATTGCCGCTGTTACTAAGCCTGCGGCTGTAACTCTTAATTCCGCTATCTCTAACAGGAGAGGTGAAGTCGAACTCAAGTGGAACAAGATAAGCGGTGCAAGCGGTTATCAGGTAGTTTACAGCGAAAACACTAAGTTTAAATCTCTTGAAAGAGTAACTGTCAGCTCAAGCAAAAAGAAGAGTGCAACAGTCAAAAAACTCAAATCAGGTAAAAGATACTATTTCAAGGTAAGAGCTTATAAGTCCATAAGCGGTAAAAAGGTTTACGGACCCTATTCTGCAGTTAAAAACGCCATAGTAAGATGGTAAAAAATAAGAGGGGATTATTATGAAAGACAGCAGTAAAGTCATACTTAAAGAAAAACGGCAGTTAGAGAAATTAACCCGTATACAGTCAAAGGGTGCATGGGCAGGATATTTCGCAATGCTACTGTTTCTCGTCGGATTTGTAAATATTATCGATGAGGTTACGAGTAATCTTTCCGTTTCCGTTCAGTCATCCTTTGTTACGGAGTTTTTTGTAAATAACGGATTTCTCGGAAAGGCCTATACCTTCGAGGAAGGTCTTTCCTTACATACTACAATCAGTATAATCAGCTATGTGTTCGGTATTATTACACCTTTTTATAAGGCTCTGGCAGATAAATGGGGAAGAAAGCCTCTGTTTGCTCTTTCTACCTTCGGTATGAGTATCGGTCTTTTTATTATATATTTCTCACCGAATTATCTTGTGTTCCTTTTAGGCTACGGAATTATCGGATTTTTCTACAGCCATGATATACAGATTATATATATACTTGAAGAGTCTCCCGAAAAGCACAGAGCGAGAATCTACAGTATTCTTAAAAGCCTCGGTATTTTCGGCGTGGTCTGCATCCCTGTGCTGAGAAACTTCCTTATGGGAAATGATGCTACCAAATGGAGAAGCATCTTTATGTTCCCGGCAGTTTGCGGTGTGATTGCCACAGCTCTCATTATTATCTTCGCCAAAGATACAAGGGTATTCCTTAAGGACAGAACTGCCTATCTTTCCATTCCTTACGAGGTAAGACAGGCTGAAAAGCAGAGAATTAAGGCTGAGAAAAAGGTGCAGAGAAACCAGTCGGGCGTATTTAATGCCGTAAAATATATCTTTGCCAATAAGGATACCAAAAGTCTCATTATATCTCACATTATTTTCGATGCAGGTATGCCGGCTATCGCTCTTTATTACGAATCCTCTATGCATATAGCGGGTATGACTACGGAGGATATCACCAAATCTCTGTTTGTTCTTCCTATAGTATATGCCTTACTCACTCTTTGCTCAGGTTTTGTGGCTGACATTATTGGCAGAAAGAAAACCGTGACTATAGCAGGTGTTCTTTGTGTAGCCGGATTCATTCTTTTCGCAGTCGGAATTAATCAGCTGTGGAATCCTTATCTTGTCGGCGGTCTTTGCGGTCTTTATCAGGGTTGCTACTGGATAGGCAGAGACTATATGAATATAATGATGACCGAAAAGGTGCCCACAGACATCAGAGCATCTGTAGTAGGTGCCGAGGGTCTTCTGCTTATAATCGGACTTGCTGTCGGTTATCTTCTGACAATTATCGGAATGCTCTTTGTGGAGGTATGGCTTACCTGTCTGATTGTAGCGCTTCCCTGCGTGGTCATTTCTGTTATTATGCTTATTGCCAGGGTAAACGAAACAAAAGGTGCAAATATGGATGAAGTGGGGGTAAATGTATGATAAGACATATCGTGATGTGGTGGTTCAAGGATTTCGCTGAAGGACTTTCAAGGGAAGAAAATATACAGAAGGTTAAAACAATGCTCGAGTCATTACCTGAAAAGATTGATTTTATCAGGGAAATGCAGGTGCAGATAAACGTAAATCCAAAAGAAGGAATGTATGACGCAGTTCTTCTCAGCACCTTTGATACTCTCGAGGATGTGGGACGCTACCGTGTTCATCCGGAACACAAAAAAATCTCTTCTTATGTTGCACTCATTAAAGAAAACAGAGCAAGTGTCGATTATGAGTTTTAATGCCGTATTAATATCTTAACATTTTGTTTAAACATAAGCCTTGTTTTTTAACTTTTATTGAACGTTCATAAAAAAACTCGACTATTTTAAAGTTTTGTGTTAGTATTATTAAAAATAATTATTGACGGTTTTAAAAAGAAAATTTTTGATCTGTCTGTCAAGGAGGAATAATGTATGAAAGCTGCAGATAGTGTTCAGAACTATGCATCTTCTGTAAGGATGTATACGAACTATACTGTCAGAGCAATCAAAAAAATCTGTAAAGAAATCGGTCCCAGACTTGCCGGTAGTGATGCTGAATATGAGGCACACAAGTACATAGCAGAGGAAATGAAAACCTGTTGTGACGAGGTTGAGATTGAGGAATTCAAGCTCGCTCCCGAAGCATTTATGAGCTGGGTAAGAATTGACGGTGCCCTTGTTATTATCGGCGTTATCTTCTCATTACTCGGTCTTCCTGCTGTAGCAATCGCTCTTACTGCAATTGCATTGGTTCTCTTATTCTGCGAGTTCCTTATGTACTGGGAATTCTATGATTTCCTTTTCCCGAAAAAGATATCTCATAACACCGCAGGTGTAAGAAAAGCAAGCGGTGAAGCAAAACAGAGAATTATCTTTTCAGGTCACGTTGACTCTTCACACGAATGGACATACACACGTCTCGGCGGTAAGATTCTTCTTTTCGCTGTCGGCGGCTACGGTGTAGTGAGTATGTTCTACCTTCTCATTTCTTCCATTCTTATCGTGGCCAAAGCTGCTTCGCCTGAGGTTCTTGAAATCCTTAAGTGGGCGCAGATTGCCTGTATTCCCGGCGGCATCCTTGTAATGTTTTTCGTTAACTTCAAACTTACAGTTGAAGGCGCAAACGACAACCTCACAGGTACTATGTCTTCTGTGGCTATTATGAAGTATCTTGAGGATAACAATATCCGCTTCGAAAACACAGAGGTTATGGCTCTTGCTGCAGGCTCAGAAGAATCAGGTCTTCGCGGCTCGAAAGCATATGTAAAGCGTCACCTTGACGAGCTCAAGGCTATTCCTACAGTGTTTATCGGTCTTGAAACCTTCAGAGATTATGAAAGTATGGCTATTTATGCCCGTGATATGACAGGTACTGTAAAAATGGATCCCAGAGTCTGCTCACTTGTTAAAAAGGGTGGCGAACTCGCAGGTGTGGATCTTCCTTACAGCTCTGTTTACGTAGGTGCATCTGACGGCGCTGCTGTACAGAAGCTCGGCATTCCCGCAGTAACACTCGCTTCTATGGACCCCGGCCCGCCGAGATATTATCACACCAGAGGCGACACGGCTGACAATATGAATATGAAGACCATCGAAAAGTGTCTTGATATCGCACTTCAGACTCTCTTCGTTTATGACGAACAGGGCCTTAAGGACAGCTATTAATCGAATTCAGTACAGGTATTGCTTCGGCAGTACCTGTTTTTTTATTCTTAAGATTAATTTAATTGACTTGACATATCCGCAGTGTTATAATATAAAAAATCAAAAGCACAGGCAGTGAAAACGATGAAAAAGAAGAAAACAAAGAAAAACAATAAAGGCACACTTTCAGTTCTGCTTGCCGTTACAGCGGCGGTTATTTTTTCGGCGACTGTAATCGGAAGCATTTCCGTAGCGGAGAAAAATCCCTTTGGCGGTGAGCCTTTTACTGAGGAAACCTCTTTAGCAGAAACAACTGTCGAAGAGACGACAGTGCCGAAAATAATGAACAGCGAAACGGGCAGAATTATCGTAAATCCTGAGCAGGAACTCTGGAATCTTGTCGTAGTAAATATGGGCAGAGAGATGCCGTCGGGCTATAAGCCTGAGCTTAAAGAGATTTTTTCCACGGGATATTATATGGATGAAAGGGTAGTGCCTTTTTACGAGCAGATGTATACTGCCGCAAAGAAGGACGGCATTACTCTTGCTCCTTATTCGGGCTACCGCTCTTATGAGAGACAGGAGAGAAACTATAAAAACCTTACCGAAACCTATATGTCCGATTACGGTCTTTCCCGTAATGAGGCAGCAAAGAAGGCGGCGACTGTCATTCTTCCTCCCGGTACGAGTGAGCATAATTTAGGACTTGCTATGGATATATGCAATACCAAGGACAGCTTTGCTTTTACCGAGGAATATAAGTGGCTTACGGAAAATGCCCACAGGTACGGCTTTATTTTAAGATATACGGAAGAAAAGATGGACATTACAGGTATTGTTGATGAGCCGTGGCACTGGAGGTATGTAGGTACGGAATATGCGGAAGACATAAAAAACAGCGGCCTGTGTCTTGAGGAATATCTGCAGATGAAGGGCATAGATTTCTGATAAAAAATTTCAAAAAAACTATTGACAAACGTCGCACTGTGTGATAATATATCTGCGCAACAAAGCAGAGCAGTGCGTTCTCACCTTCGGAATTTCGTTTCCTGTCGGTCAATAAACTTCTTTAATGTAGTGTATTGGTGCGTGAACGGCTTGCTGTTCACGCTTTGATTTTATTCGGGAAAACCGATAAACATTTTTGGAGGTGCATGAACATCGCTATCAAAGAAATGCAAATCAATGAAGAGATTAATGACAAAGAACTCCGTGTCATCCTCGGTGACGGTGAAGTACTTGGCATTATGTCAGCAGAAGAGGCTTTAAAAATTGCCGAAGAAAAAAATCTTGACCTTGTTAAGATTGCTCCTCAGGCAGTTCCGCCGGTTTGTAAAATTATGGACTACGGTAAGTACCGTTTTGAACAGACCAAGCGCGAAAAGGAAGCAAAGAAAAATCAACACGTAGTTGAAATCAAAGAAATCAGACTTTCGCTTAACATTGACACGCATGACTTCGAAACTAAAGTAAACCATGCAAGACGTTTCCTTACAAGCGGTAACAAGGTAAAGGTGTCTATCCGTTTCAGAGGCCGTGAAATGGCTCACACTCAGAACGGTCTTGTTACTATGCAGGACTTTGCCGATGCATGTGCAGAATTCGGTAATGTTGAAAAAGCCGCAAAGCTCGAAGGTAAATCAATGATGATGTTCCTGGCACCTAAGCCGAAAAAGTAATAACAGGAGGAATTTACAATGCCTAAAATTAAGACACACAGCGGTGCAAAAAAACGTTTTAAGCTTTCCAAGAACGGTAAGCCCATCCGCTACCACGCAAACAAATCACACATCCT